>OMUD01000230.1 GCA_900314125.1 uncultured Prevotellaceae bacterium
GATACGCAAAAAAGCGGTAAGCACCAAAATATCAGGTGCTATTTGGCTCCATTCCGTCAAATACTGGTGGCCGATGTCGGCTGAGGCTATTATTCCCGCTTCAGTGTTTCTTGCCGTCTGCCGTCCTCACTTGCTTCAGCACCACTGGTCCCATCAGTCCTGACCGCAGCAGGGGAGCGTCTTTTTCATAGAACTTGAAGGAAACGACGGCATGGCGGCGTGTTGATGGCCGGGGCAATCCTTTGCTGAGCCATTCCGGCACCTTCTTCATGAACCGTCCCACTCCCGGACTGTTGGGAGCGGCACCGAACTGGAAGGGCTCTGACCATTCCACATCGTCCTCTTCCTGCTCGTCGCCAATCATGCGGTTCACCCACAGGTTGGTCACTGCAACTGATAGCTCGTTGTCGCCACGGTGGATGAAGTTGGTGATGTCAGCCTGGAAAGGTGGGTGCCAGAGCACGCCAACCTGAACACCGTTGACACTGAGGGTGGCAAGATTCTTCACCTCGCCCAAATCGAGGAGGTATCGGCTTTTCTTGTCCACCTTTTTGATATGGATCACCTTGCTGTAGGTGGCTGTGCCGGAAAAATAACGGACGTCGGTATTGTCCGATTCGTCCCAAGGCTTGAGACTGTCGAACTGAACCATGTCAAAATCCGGAAAAGATACGTTCCAAGTTCCGTCAATAGTGATGTTGTTGAGCATGGTGGAGGCAGGGATCGTGAGTCCGGGACCTTTGACTTTTGTGGCTTTGCGGAAAATGAGGAACAGCGACTGCCGTTCTGTGAGCTGTAGCGCCACTTCCATTTTATCATCTGTCTTTTGCCATGCAGGAGCTTCCTTGTGTTCACCCGTGTCAGGATTCCACAGCTCAGGCAGTTTGTCCGTTGGAGGCAGCGACAGCGTGGTGGTCATCATGCTGTCCGTGGCGTTCACGAGAAAGTATATGTCGGCATCTCCGTCTGTGCGGTGAAGCCATTGCAATCCTTCAGCATCAGTGGTGAGAGAGCGGTTGCGGCTGGCAAAGTTGTCGGCAAGCCTTCCCCGCTGCAGGAGCGACTGACAGCGTGCGATGTAGGTGAAGAGTTTCGGTGCTCCGTCGTTCCACCAAGTTTGTCCTGGCGACCACCATGTTCCCCAAATTCCGAAGGTCATGCCAGGCTTGACATCAGGCCATGGATTCTGTGCGGCTGCATGGAGCATCATGCGGTTGATGCCTAAGCAGAAGGCACGGTCGGCGATGGCTTTCAATGCGGCGGGGTCGTCCTTCCAGGCATGGAGTGGCCAGCAGGTGAATCCTTCGGCCCACACCACATCATGTCCAGCTCCGCGGGCGGCGCTCACCACCCTCGGCACGTCTTTCCATCCCCAATCGGGCTTTGCCCAGAACTCAGCGCAGATGGGATCGTCGGCCGCCACTTGCCGCACGATTTTCTGGGTGTTGATGGGGTTGAACGGCTTTGAGGAGCCGGTTCCGTAAGGCTGGACGAGCAGTTTCAGCCCGTGTTCATGAGCCAGTTGGCTCATATAGCCGTAGTAGTTTTCGGCAAAGAGGTCGGTCACCGTCTCCTGCCAGTCGCGCCTCACGCGTTGGGTCGCCTCCTTGCTCTCAATCGTCTTTCCTGCCAATGTGGGAAGCCAAGGGATGAGGTCGTAGCCTCTCCGTTTTTGAAATTCCTCGGGCATCCGCTTCGTCCACTCCTGTCCTCCTGCCTCATAGCTGTCGATTTCCAGCCGTTGGAAGGTGGTTCCTGTCGCATCGCCTGCCAGGTTCAAGAGCAGGGTGGGGTAGCCTTCCCAGTAGCGGAGTACGGCTTCACGGCTCATCTTGTCGCACTCGAGTCCCACTCCTCCAGCTGGTGCCGTCCCGTGGTTGGTGCGGCCATTGGTGGTGTGCCCGAATCGGTAGATGTGCCAGGTTCCTTTCGGCAGAGAACTGACGATGGTGTCGGGCAGTACCACGACCGATTTGAGTGCCGCCATTTCAGAATGAGGAATGGCCACGGCGGCGATGTCGCGGTAATAATGATAGTTGTTGTCGGTTTCGGGGCGTTGGAGCGCTATGGGTTTCATTCCGGCCTCAATGCTGACGATGGTGTCGCTCCATGTCAGCCGCTGCATCGAATATTCCGGTGTGACCGTAGGAAATGCACTCGATGACCACCCCGGGCAGTTGTGCGTGCCGAATGAGAGTCCCAGCCGCTGGCATTCGAGAATGGCATGCCGCATCAGCTGTCGCCAGGAATCGGTGCCGATGGCGTTGGTGGAGTCGCTGACTCCTGTCTGCATCGGACCTCCCACCAAAAACTGCTGCACTCCGCTGATGCCAGCGGCCTTGAAGGCTTCGAGGTCTGCGGTGATGCCTTCTTTGCTCACTACTCCGTCCATCCATTGCCAGATCATGATGGGCTTTGCCGCATCCGACGGATGAAGGAATGCCTCTTCCAGCGGTCTTTCCGTTCCCATTTGTATGTGTTCCTTGCCTCCCAACTCCCGTTGCTGAGCCGGCAGGGTCAGCGGGATGGATATCAGGAGGCTGACAGTCAGTAATAATCGTCTCATTTCAGTTCAGTTAGTTTATGCGTTCTATTCATGATTTTGCGATGGTAAATCCGAAATAATTATCCACTACTTTAGGGTGTTTAAAAAAACATCTTCACCTTGTGCAGCATCAGGGCAGAGGCACCGCAGGTGCCGGTGTGCTGCATATAGATGCTTTTGCCGCAGATGTCTGCGTCGGTCTCGATTTCCACCCGGTCCCCTTCGCGTTCTCCTGTGGCTGTGAGCTTTCCGTCGGCCAATGTGAGGTGGAGGTGGAAGCCGGTGCGGAAGCAGCGTGATGCCTTCCGCTCACTCACCACGGTGGTCTGTCCGTGGTCGTACTTCACGATGCTGAATTCCACGGCGTTGTCGTGGGCCGGTGTGCGCTCAATCCTGACGGCATAGCCTGAGAGCGTAGTGAGGTCGAAGCCGATGCCCACGTCGAAATATTGTCCTGTGGCAGAGCCGAATCCCTGTCCTCCGGTCTTGCATGGATCGGCCCAGAGGTCCAGCTCCAGTCTGTTGCCTGGCTCAAAGGCGGGGGTATAGATCAACCGTGCTCCCCGGCTCACCGTGAACAGCCCTTTGCCTTTGGCTCCGTCAACCGATGTGCCGTATGTCCAAGGGGCATGTGCTTTTTCAGCTTTCCAGCTGTATGCCGACGTGTCGGCAGGTTTGTGGGTGTCCATCAGCCATACGCCGGTGTCGGTCAGTCGCTCGGCATAGATGAGCGGCACATCGTTGAATGAGCTCTCCACGATCCGTTCCTCCACTCTCGGGGAATAGTGGCTGACGTCTAAGTAGGCACGGCTCTCGTCGTCCCATCCCGGTTGGGAGTCGCGGTATTTGGGAACGACACTGACAAAGGCATCCGGTCCATAGACTTCCATCTCTTCAATTCCCTGCACTTCGCCTGCATGACCCTGCCGGATGGCCACCGTCGTGCCGTCGTCCCGCACTTTGTACCATGTGATGAGGCTGTGGTCCTGATTGCCCTCTGGGTCAGTCGGGGCGAGGTCTTCGCCCAGTTTGTAGCTCACGCGCAGCCTGTCCTTTTTCTTTTTTAGTTTTGGCCGTTTGGTGAAGGATGGGGCAGGGTAGTGCCTGCCGTCAATATGCACACAGGCGATGGCCCGCATTCCGTCGCGTTCCACCATGATGGTGTCGTGAACCGTCTTGTATGAGCTGTTTTCCTTGTGATAGGTGCGTTCGTATCGTGGCTGGCTGCTGTGGGGATGTTCTCCCCATGCGCATTCCCTTGTCTGGATGACCAAATCCCGTCCAACGGCAGGATAGGCGAAGGTGCGGGCGGGCTCCACGAACAGGTAGCGGTGCCAAGGGTCGGAGCAGTCCACGGTCCGCCATGGTCTCCCTTTGTCAATCTGGACCGGTTTTCCGTTGAGCGTCACGTCGGAGGCATAGCAGGTGTAGTAGGGCTCATCGTCCTTCGACCATTCAATCTGCAGTGAATCAGAGTCGGAGTGCCATCGCGTGTTGACCATCGTCACTGTTCCGCCTGCTTTCGTCAGATATTGGGTACCTCTCACGTGGGTGGTGATGTCGCAGTCGTGAAACACGGCGCCTGTGGCTGCCGTGCTGTAGAATGGCTTGGAGCTGAAGAAGGTGAATGTGCAGTGTTCGTAGAAGGCAGAGCCGTTCAGCGCGTCGTCGGTACATTCAAAATGGCAGTCGTTGAAATAGGCTCTGGATGCACCTACGAAAGGGCAGAGGTTGAGTCGTGAGATGAACCGGCAGTTCTGCATCCTGACAGTCTCCGTTCCCTGGCAGATGGCAATCTGCGCCTGCACGATGGCCTTTGAGCGTGCTTTTCTGCTTTTGGCAGGGTCTTTAGGGTAGTTGAGGTCCACATTGCAGAAGTTGCCGAAAGTCACGTTCTCTGCACTCACTTCCTTTCCGATGAAGTGGATCATGGTATAGTTGCCGATGGCGCCTTGGGTCTGACCTCGGTTCACGGCGAACACGATGTCGGAGGGAGCACCGCCCTTTCCCAAGATTCGGAGCCTTTCACAGCGGAGAGTGGCGCCGTAAGGCACGTCTCCATTTTTGCCGAGTCGCACTTCCGGGTCGTCGGGGTCATCGAGCCAATACACCCCAGGCCACACCTCCAGCACGGCATCGCTGGTGTGGTTGATGGCTTCAAATGCCGCGCCGGCTTCATTGTAGATTCCTTTGGAAGGTTCGCTCTGCTCCAGACTCCCATCGAGCACGATTCTGGTCTGTGCCGTCAGTCTGCCATAGATAGTCATTACCATGCAAATCAGCATGACGAAGGTGCGCTTTCTCATACTTTTTTTATTTTCTGCCTAAAATTAGCATTTTTTTTCTGAAGATTTCTTAAGTATGTGATTTTTTATGAGTTTGGCGCTGAAAAATTCCGATATATTTCCTAATTTTGCATGAATAATTGCGATAAGTCGAAACATTAACTATTAAAACCGTTTATTTATGAGAAAAATATTGATTGCGTTTGCCGTTGTGGCAGGATGCCTGACAATTGCATGCACCAACGAGCAGAAACCAGCAAAGACGACTGAAAATGCTGTTGCCGCCAATGAGGAGTTGGTCCTTGACACCGCCATGATGGAAGACGTGATGGCTGTGTTCGACGCTGTGAACGAAGTAATCGAGGAGATGAGTGATGAGGAAATCATCGAGATGCTCGATTCCTCCATGATGGAGATGAACAATGAACTGCCGAAAGAGGTGGCTGCCGGAATGACCATCACCAAGGTTGACTATTCTGACAAAACCATCACCTTCTTCACCGAGATTGACGAGCAGCAGATAGAAATAGGCGATGTGACGGAAGAAGATATGACCAAAGTGATGAAGGAAGGCATTCTTGAAGACGAAGAAGACCCATCTAAAGCTGTATTCCTTGCTTTGTGCCGCCGAGGAGAAACTAACATAGCCTTCAATTATCTCTTCAAACCTTCAGAAAAAGAAATGAAGGCTGTGCTGAAACACGGCGAGTATTGATGAGGGTAGTTGGAAAAGCAAAATAAATTTTGCTCTTCTCTCGTTTTTTCGTAACTTTGTAGCTTA
>OMUD01000228.1 GCA_900314125.1 uncultured Prevotellaceae bacterium
ACATGGTGGCGGTGGAGTTGTGCAGGCGGTTTGGCAAAAAGAATGTGTTTTTCCTGAACGCCGAGAAGGAGATAGACTTCATTGTGCCTGACGAGAAGCTGGCCATTCAGGTGTCGTATAGCATCAAGGAAGAGACCACTTACAACAGGGAGATGCTGTCATTGGCGAAGTATGCCAAGGCGCACGAGGACTGGAAGTGCCTGCTGATTACTTACGATGAGGAGGGCACGGAAGAGGGAATTCCCGTGGTGCCAGTGTGGAAATGGCTGATGGAGGTGTGAGTTTGGTTATCGGTATGACTGAGGAAAATGTGGTTGTTATCCTCTAAATTACTGATAATTAGTAACCTGACCATTTTTATGTTAAATTTTATTAATAACTCATTGATTTTTAAAGCGTTAGACAAAGCGGTCTATAAGACCAATTATAATATTTTCAAAAACTTACCGAAGTATTGATAAAAATGGATTTAGCTATAATAAAGAAAAGATTCTTTAGGGAGTATTCTCTTAAAGTAAGGATAGGGAAATCTTTTTTGTCTTTATTGATTCTCTGTACGGGTGGTCTTATCTATATAGGTTTCCGCAATAAATCACTTCTAATGTTTGACTGGTTCAATTACTTGGGACTCACTCAACAAATTGACATCTTCAGGAGCAAATTGAACTCTGAAGGTGTTTATGGATGGGTAATAAACAGCCTTCCTGATGGATTATGGCTATTCGCATATATGTTTCTCGTTGATGCTATATGGAATGGTTCTAAATCAATTAGCTCCTTTTTCTTTATATACTATCTACCATTCTTAGCACTTTTGTCTGAGTTCCTTCAATATATTGGGTTAGTGCCTGGTGTTTTTGATTGGTTAGATGTGGCTAGTTATTTACTTGCTATTCTTTTGTTTATGATAATAAAATTGATATAAAAATTATGAAAACAAAATTTATTTTATCAACACTAACTCTCCTTTTATTTGCACTATTAGGAGGTGGTTCTATCAGTGAAAATGAATTTCGAATATACGTCATTGTTATTATTGCTGCGGTAGTAGTAGTGACGATTGTAACTGCTATTATTTCTTCCGTGAAAAGTCGCAATAAAGAAAAAAGACTTCACATGATAAAAGAAGATGAAGAAAATGCGACAGGTTTTGATAGAAGTATATACATCGGTGACGACCGTTGTAAAATATACTTTGATACAAAGAAAAAACAGGTTATGATTATGAGAGTCATGACGAAAGGAATCAAAAAAGTTTATGTTGATGGTTTTGAATTCCCCGGGAAAGAGCTAGCTATATATAATAGTCCAAAATTCTCTGTTCCTGTATTTAATATATATGACCCAGTTAATCGTTTACTGTTATCAGGTACTTATGACGATTTTAACATCATGTATCAAGTAACTTCTATTTCGGAGAATGACAATAATAAAGATGTTGCTGTTGGTAATTCCATACGGCCCTGCTTCAAAACACTTAGTACAACTCGAACGTCGTCATCAGGTTCTATTAGTAAAAAATTATATATTATTCTTATAGATGAGTGTCGTGGTCTGATTGCAATATCTGATTCAGGAAAAGTAAAAAAAGTGTTTAATTATTTAAATGCAAATAGTTTGTCTAAGAAAACTGGGGATAAATCGACTATTAATACCAAAGAAATAGGTAATTATTTGTTTGTAATGGATGATTTCTCTAAGGTTCTTGTCCTGATTGGACCAAATCATCATGAGATATTAAACTATGTAGACATTTTAGAAGTTTCTTTTGAGGAAAATGGTGATCAATTGTATACGAAGTCAGCGGGAAGAACCGTTGGCGGAGCTATTGTCGGAGGTGTTCTCATGGGTGGGGCAGGTGCCGTTGTTGGTGGACTTTCTGGTGATAGAAAACAGAACAAGGTAATAAAGAATATAGATGTTAAAATCCTTATCCGCAGTACAAATCGGTCGTCATGTGTACTGCATTTTAAGGATATAGACCGTGACCTTAAAACAAAAGAAGTAACAGATAGAGATTTATACGAAACTTATGTGAAAAGAGCTAATCAAGCAAAAGACATACTTTCTGTCATCATTGACAATACAAAACAGGCTATTGCACCAATTGCACAGCCTGTAGTACCACCTACATTAAATAGTGTTGCTGACGAATTGTCAAAACTTGCTAAATTAAAGAACGATGGTATTTTAACAGAAGAAGAATTTCAAGCACAGAAATCTAAACTTCTAGGTTTATAAATGTTATAGTCTATTTATCATCTTGTCTGTATTGACAATCAGATAAGAAGCTATATCCTAAAGCGATTACGCACAGCAGAAAAAATACAAAATAAAACGAAAGGAAGTGATTCTGTTTGGTCGCTCGGAAAAAAAATGATAATTCCCAGCGATTATGTGCGGTTTTCCAAGCGATTCGGAATGGGTATTTTTGTAAATCGTTGAAATACAAAGAGAATCATCGTTCGTAAAATATAGAAATATGGGATAGATTACTAGCGAATTTGCGAGTGGCTATATCTGGAATGATGTTATTCAAGTTGAGTCGTGGGGTGACATCGTGCCTGCCATATTGCATTGTGCATTTGCCAACTCCTGATCAGAAGAAGGAAATGCTAAAGAAAATGATGGGACAACAATAAAAATCGCAATACGTTGTGATTTTTGCGGATTATTGTGACAATTCATAGCAAATCACACCAAAAATCGCATTTTATTGAGAATTTGCATTTTTGTTAGAAAAGAATTGCTTATCTTTGCACCGAAATCGCAATATATTGAGATTATGACACA
>OMUD01000232.1 GCA_900314125.1 uncultured Prevotellaceae bacterium
TAAGTGAATAATCTGATATGGCCAAATCCTGAGCCGCTCGGCTTTGCCGCTTGCCCCAGCAAGAACTTTTTGTTGCTCAGGATGTTATAATAAATGTTAAACTAAAGTATTGCGGAATTTAGGTTAAAAAAAAACATGAAACTGACAAATTACAAATTAGCATTGGTGATGTCTGCGTTATTTTTATCAACATCATCAATTTATGCCACAGCAGACGGAACAGATGTTACATCTATTCTAGTAAATGGTAAATTTAACAGAACAGACGGATGGACAGCAACAAAAGGTTCATTTGATATAGATGTAAAAAAACAAATACTGGAAAAATGGTGGACCGATTGGAAAGCAGAGCAAGAAGTAAACAATGTGGAAAATGGTATATACAAGTTGGAGGTTCAGGGATTTCAGTTTTGTCATTGGGACTGGGCAGAGGCAGAATCGGAATGGAATAATGGCAATGGTTCCCCTACATTTAAGGCAAGATCTAAAATCAAGCTCAACGACCAAGAGACAATCATTCAAAATGTATTTGCCTGTGGCCCCACTAATCTGAAGGTTGGCTATAAAGGTTCAAACTATTATGTACCGAACAATTCAGATGCTGCTATTAGTTTTTTTCGTATAGGATTATATAATAATGAAGTCCAGGCGATAGTAAAAGACAACAAATTGAAGATTGAATTCGATTGTTCAGAAGCAGGTTTTTGGAATTGCTTTTACAATCTTCGTCTCACATACGTTTGTTCTGAGCAAAGTTCTCAATACGACAGTATCTGCAATGCAATAAATAATGTTGACAACACTTTTATTCCCCGTTCTCCCAAACTTAGAAGCGGATATGCAAATCCATTAGTTGACCATTGCTATATAGCCGATCCCACAGCCGTGGAATATGATGGTAGGCTCTATGTTTATGGCACAAATGACAGTCAGCAGTACGAAAGTTCAGATGATAACAGTTATGAGAAGATAAAAACCCTTACCATTATATCAACCGACGATATGGTAAACTGGACATATCACGGCACAATCCCTGTAGGAACGATAGCACCGTGGATTTACAACTCTTGGGCACCATCTGTAGTTTCAAGAATTGAGGAAGATGGGAAGACACATTTTTATCTCTATTTTTCAAATGGTGGTTTCGGTACAGCCGTTCTGACCTCCACCTCTCCTGTTGGTCCATGGACTTCACCATTGAAGAAAAGCCTTGTTGATGCAAATACTCCAGGTTTAAATGGTTGTAATGTACCATTTGACCCAGGTGCAGTTATAGATGATAACGGAGTTGGTTGGATTGCATTCGGTGGTTCAACAGGACGCATAGCAAAATTGGGTAAAGACATGTTATCATTCGACAGCGAATTCATAAATCCTCATGCCCAACATCATTTTGAAGCAAATGAGTTGAATTTCATAGGAGGTAAATATGTCTATACCTATAACATAGACTGGGAAGACCACTCCGACTGGACACTCTCAAATGAAATACCAACGGCATGTTGTATGGGCTACATGGTTTCTTCCACTCCGTTAGATTCCACATCATGGGTATATGGAAACAATTATCTAAAGAATGCTGGTGACTTTAAAGGATTTACTTACACCAACAATCACACCCACCTCCACAAATATCAAGGTAAATGGTATGTTATATATCACACAGAAATGTTACAGGACGACATGGGGCTAGACGGAGGTTTCCGTAGCCTTCAAGTAGCAGAGATAAAAGTGGATGAGCAGAATGTACACATATATCCAGCAACGGTTGACAAGAAAGGCGTGAATCAAATAAAACCATTAAATCCATATATAGTTCAGCAAGCAGAGACAACAGCCGCAACCGAAGGCATTTGCTTTAAAGAAGGAGATGTTATTGGTAATATGATAGCCAAAGTAGGAAAAGCATTCATTCGTCATGGAATGCCAGATAACAGCGTCATTATGGTAAGAAAGGTGGATTTCGGCGAACAAAGTTCAAAAGTGTCAGCCATGCTAAAAGGCAAAGGGACTCTATCCATTCATCTTGATTCATACGACTCACCTGCAGTGGCGTCTCTCAACATAGACAGCACAGAATGGACTGATGTAGAAGAAACATGTATCATTTCAGGGATTCATAATTTGGTGTTCAATCTTGAAGGCTCATTGGAATTTGACTATTGGCGCTTCTCCAATGATGCATCATCCTCAATAAAAGAAATTGATGACGATGGTTGGAGTATTTCAAACAGAATAAACGACAAACCATCATTTAATCTTATGGGGCAAAAAGTAGATCCCATTACTTATCATGGTATATTTCTTCATAACGGTAAGAAATATATACTTAGGTAAGTTCTAAAAATTCATATTTGTGAGTGGAAGCCGTACCCTCTGAATCAATTCAGTTGGCTAAAGCCCCTCAAAGGGCATCCCCGGCTCGCGAAAGTGTTCGTTTATCCACTCATTTGACTTGATTTTTTGACGATAGGACACAGTTATCCCATAGAGGTGATAAGCTGCGGCTGGTATTTGTTGATTTGCGCATATCTAAATATTCCGAGTTTTTCACTAATTTGTACCCATAAATCATAAAGTATGTTAATTCAGCGCATTCCAATTTTGCAGTTTGCTTTAATTTAGGTACATTTGTACCCGTAAATAGATTGGGAATGGCAAAAGGAAGACCTACAAATGCGGACACCGCATACAAGATAATCGTACACGCCAATGGCAAGTACCGCTACGCCTCCACCAAGCAGTACACGCTTGGGGAGGACGGCAAGAAGACATATTCGTACAAGCATTGGGGAACGGTTGACGACAAGAACAAGTTCCATCCGGGGCAGAATTTTTTCCTCGCCCCGCCCGCCGAGCGCCGCAAGCTTATCTTCCCCTCCGGCTGGGACCTGAGCGGCGCGAGCGGCCTGAGCGAGAAGAAGCCCCGCGGCCGCGTCGCCTACGAGGCGGACGACGTCGACCGCCAGTACGGCGCGACGTGGTTCCTCGACCGTGTGGCGGAGAAGACGGGGCTGCGCGAGGACCTGAAGGCGGTGTTCGGCGGCAACGAGGAAATCGTGGACGACATCCTCACGATGGCTTATTACCCTTTTTTGGACAACCTCTCCTACAACCACCTGTCCCAGTGGCAGCGCGAGGTGAAGGCTCCGTCGGAGCGCCGGCTGACCAGCACCGCCATCACCCGCCTGGCGCAGTCCATCACGGAGCAGAACAGGATGGACCTCTTCCGCCAAAGGGCGAGGCGCGTCGGCAAGGACGAGCTCTGTGCCGTGGACTCCACTTCCATCTCCACCTACGGCTTCAACCTTGTCGACATCCGCTGGGGCAAGAACAAGGAGCGCCTCCCGCTGCGCCAGACCGTGGAGGTCATCGTTTATTCGCTCACCTCCCACATGCCCATCTACTACCTGGAGCTCCCGGGGAACATGCCGGACAGCCGGACGGTGGAGCTGATACTCACGGAGCTGGAGCACGCGGGCTTCAGGAACCTCGTCCTCATCACCGACAGGGGTTACGAGTCGCTGAAGAACCTCGAGCTGTGCATAGCGCGCGGGCAGAAGATCATCACCAGCGTGAAGGTCTCGCAGGGCGAGCCGCTCAGGCTCATCAAGTCACTGGACATGGGCAAGGGCTTCCCCGAGGGGATGTCCGTGGCCCCCAAGGAGGGCATCTACTTCATGCAGCGCGACTGCGAGTACTCCGTCAAGGGCAACGGCGACAACGTCATCGAGGCCAGGAAGTACAAGCTGAACCTGTACTTCAACCCGTTCAAGCGGGCCGAGGACCAGCTGGAGATGGAGCAGGCGGCCGCCGAGCAGTCCCAGCTGATGGACGGCATCGTCAAGGATGGGTCGCCCGTGGAGGATGTGGACGCCACCGCCAGGCGATTCAACCTGCTGTCCATCAACTTCGGCAAGGACAAGTCCGTCAGATCATACGAGGTGAACAGGGACAAGATGGAGGCGATGATGCTCACCTCCGGGTTCTTCGCCAGCAAGACCTTCGGCGTGGACTTCGACCCGCTCAAGGCCAAGGACAACTACGGGATGCGTGACGAGCAAGAGAAAATGATCGGACTTCAGAAGGGTCCGCTCGGGCAGGACAGGCTCCGCACATGGTCGGAAACGGCGAAGCGGGGACGCATGTTCGTATGCTTCATAGGGCTCATTCTCGCTTCGTATGTGCGTTCGGTACATCAGTCCAGCAAGTACTTGTCAGAGAAGTTCGCCGCCGTCGAGGACATCCTCGCAGAAATGCGCACCATCAGGTGCATTGAGCATAAGGGAAGGATGAAATTCATCACCCCGTTCGTCGGCGCACAGGTCGAGATATGCAGGGAGTTCGGTCTCGACATCCCGGAGAAATGCGCGCCGACATACGTGTCAAAGAAGAAGTCCGTCACCCCCAAACGTGGCCGCCCGGCCAAGCCCAAAACGGTGACACAGGAATTTTAGGTACAAATTACTGAAAAACTCAGATAAATATGTTGTATATGAGACAGGTGAGAGCCGTGGCAGCCTTGGCCCGAATGATGCCGATGCTACGTACAAATGAGCCGTTCATGGAGCCCTCTATGAATCCGAAGATGTGCTCCACACGGCATCTGGTCTTGGACTTCTGGCGGTTGCTCTGCTTCTGCTCTTCTGTCAGAGGGTTGTTTCGATGGCCTTTCTCACAGATGACAGGAGTCATTCCACACTCCCTGACCACATCGTCTTTCGACTCGTAGCCAGCATCAAGATACAGCGGCTGGCCCTTGTCTTTCTCCTCAATGAGGGGCTTGATGACATTGGAGTCATGGACGCTTGCATCCGTAGTGACGTATTTCTCGATAAGCTTGGTCTTCTTGTCGGCCTTGGCATGGAGCTTGTAGCCATAGTGCTTCTCGTCGCGTTTCTTGGCCCAGCGGGCATCAGTATCCTTGTGGCACTTCTTGTGAGGCTTGTCGTTCCACAGATCTTTGCCGTTGTCCGATTTTATCTGCTCGTTCTCTTCACGGGTGTTGCGCTGCCTGGGAGCTTCCACAAAAGAGGCATCGATAATCTTCCCTTCGTTGAAGGAGAGACCCTTGCTGTCAAGATAACTGCGGAACTTGTCGAACAGTGCATCAAACGTGCCTGCCTTGCTCAGGGTGTTCTTCACATTCCAAACGGTCTTTTCGTCAGGGATCTCATCTACAGTATGTATGCCAAGGAATTGGCGAAAACTGGTGCGGTCGATGATCTGATACTGAATCTGTTT
>OMUD01000227.1 GCA_900314125.1 uncultured Prevotellaceae bacterium
TTTCCACCTTGTTTTTTGCAGATAAATGCATGTATAACTTCCTTTTCTTACTTTAATAAATAAATCTGATATGATCTGACTAACGATATATGTATAAGTTCCCCACTTATCCAAAATTTATTCTGGATAAGTGGGGAAACAAAATGTCCATGCTGGAAACAGCAACGGATGAGTGGTTATTTGATGTTCTTTCTGATTTTTGTCAGATAGCGCTGCATGCGCTCCTCGTCTTTCGTGTCGATGATGGCGATGAGCTCTTTCATCTCCGTGCGGATTTGTTCCACCTGGTCTTTGGTGTAGGGGTTGAACAGGATTTCGCGCAGCAGGGTGTCGTCCTCGCTCAGCACACCCTTGGCGATCTTCATGTGCCGCTTGAAGGTGGTGCCAGGAGCATCCTGGTGTTTCATCACGGCAGCAAAGGCGAAGGTGGAGATGAACGGGATGGACAGCGAGTATGCCACCGTCTGGTCGTGCTCATCAAACGTGTATTCAAAGATGTTCAGACCCAGGCGTGAGTAGAGATCCTTGAAAAAGCATCGTCCCATGTAGTCGCCTTCGTTGATGATGATGGCGTTCTCGTCCGACAGCTTGCCGAGGTTGGCGAAGGTGGGACCGAACATGGGGTGGGTGCTCACATAATGGAATCCGCTTTCTTCATAAAACTCCTTGAATCCGGTCTTCACGGAACTGATGTCGCTCAGGATGCAATGCTCTTTCGGAAGATGCGGAATGACCTGGCGGAACACATCGAGCGTGTATTTCAGACTTACGGCGTTGATGACGAGGTCAGGACGGAACTCCTCAATCTCCTCCATCGTGGTGAAACGCTGGGTGTTGTAGAGGAAGCGCATGCGCTTCGGGTCGATGTCATAAACGGCCACCTCATGGTCGAAACTCAATAGGTCGGTGAAGAAAGAGCCCATTTTTCCAGCTCCCAATATCAATATCTTCATAATGACGTGATTTTGAAATTGCTATTTGTTTTCCCACCAATGCTCCGGTTTTTCAATGCGCTGGCTCTCGTCCATCTGCTTCGGAGGAAGCAGAAGCACCAGTACGGTCACCACTGCCAACCCAAGGACCAGCAGCAACACCAACACCTTGCGGTCAGACTTTATGAAGTGAAAAAAACTGTTGCGTCGCATGGCGGGTGGTTTGTCAATTGTTGAGGATTTCCATCTGCTGACGCACGCTCTCCTCGTGAATGGCTTCAAAGATGGTGTTCATGCAAGATGGCGAAATGCCGCAGAGGGTTCCCTGGGCACCGCGCTTGTCGATGATTTCAGAATAGCGTTTTGACTGAAGCACGGTCATCTTGTGCTCTTTCTTGTATTGTCCGATTTCGCGGCAGACGCGCATCCGCTTGGCCAACAGTTCGATAAACTCGTTGTCGATGCTGTCAATTTGTTTGCGGAGTTCCAGGATGTTCTCAGTCGTGACCGTCTCATCACGGATGACAAGCAGGTTCAGGATGTAGCTGAGAATGTCTGGCGTCACCTGCTGCTTGGCGTCGCTCCATGCACTGTCGGGATCGATGTGGCTTTCCACGATCAGTCCCTCCATGCCCAGGTCCATGGCTTGCTGGCAGAGTGGGGCGATGAGGTCGCGGCGCCCTCCGATGTGGCTTGGGTCACAGATGATGGGCAGCTGTGGAATGCGCCGGTTGAGCTCGATCGGAATCTGCCACATCGGCAGGTTGCGGTAAATCTTGCGGTCATAGCTGGAGAAACCGCGGTGGATGGCGCCCAGACGTTTGATGCCACTGCCGTTGATGCGCTCCAACGCACCAATCCAGAGCTCGATGTCGGGGTTCACGGGGTTCTTCACCAACACGGGCACGTCAACTCCCTTCAAGGAGTCGGCCAATTCCTGAACGGCGAATGGATTGGCGGTGGTGCGGGCACCAACCCACAGAATGTCAACACCGGCTTCAAGGGCCTGCTCCACATGAACAGGCGTGGCCACTTCCGTTGCGACGAGCATGCCTGTCTCTTTTTTCACGCGTTGCAGCCATGGTAACGCTTTCTGGCCATTACCCTCGAATCCTCCTGGTTTGGTGCGGGGTTTCCACACTCCTGCACGGAAAATCTTGATTCCGTTATTCGACAGCTGACGGGCTGTCTCCATCACTTGCTCTTCTGTCTCAGCACTGCACGGACCGGCAATTACCATAGGGCGCTCGGTACTTACGCCTGGCAGATTCAAAGGTTTTAATTCTAATTCCATATCGTTGTTTTTTTATTTGCTGATTGATGTTTGTTATTTTTCTGATTTACGACTTATAGACTGGTTTTGATTGCTGTTGGATTTCAAAACAGGCTTAACCAAACACTTGCTTGATGCGTTTCAGCGCTTCTTCCATCTGCTCGTTCTTGGCGCAGAGGGAGATGCGGATGTAGCGCTTGCCGTTGCTGCCGAAGATGAATCCTGGTGTGATGAACACGCGGGCTTCGTGGAGCACGCGTTCTGTCAGTTCTTCCACGTCGGCATAGCTCTCAGGAATCTTTCCCCAAAGGAACATACCCTGCTGCTGGCTGTCGAAGGTGCAACCCAAGGTGGTCATGATTTCCTCTGCGATCTTTCTGCGGCTTTTATAAAGTCGCACATTTGATTCCGTATGCCATTCATCACTGTTGGAATAAGCCTGTGCGGCGGCGAGTTGGAGTGGGCGGAAAGTTCCGCTGTCGATATTGCTCTTGATGCGCAGTATCCATTTCACGAAAGTGGCGTTTGTGGCAAGCAGGCCCACGCGCCATCCTGGCATGTTGTGGCTTTTCGACATGGAGTTGAACTCAATGCAGCATTCCTTGGCGCCTGGAACCTGAAGGATGCTCAGGTGTTCTCCCTCATTGAGAATGAAGCTGTAGGGGTTGTCATTCACGATGACGATGTCGTGGCGGCGGGCAAAATCCACAAGTTGCTCATAGAGCTTACGGGTGGCACGACCGCCGGTCGGCATGTTGGGATAGTTTGTCCACATGATTTTCACACCGTCCAGATTCATCGCCTCCAACTGTTCGAAGTCGGGCTGCCATCCTTTCTCTTCCAGCAGGTCGTAATTCAGAATTTGGGTGCCGAGGATGCGGTTGAGTGAGGTGTAGGTGGGGTAGCCGGGATTTGGCACCAGCACTTTGTCGCCCACATTGCACAAAGCCAGCGTCACATGCAGGATGCCTTCTTTTGAGCCGATGAGCGGTTGGATTTCAGTGTCGGGGTTCAGATCCACTCCATACCAGCGTTTGTAGAATCCCGCCATAGCCTTGCGAAGCTCGGGAATTCCCACTGTGGGTTGATAACCATGTGCGTTGTCAAGTTTTGCATTCTCACAAAGCACGTCGATGGTCTCTTTCGATGGTGGCATGTCGGGACTTCCGATAGCTAGGCTGATCACGTTCTTCCCTTCGGCATTCATGCGCGCCACTTCCTTCCCTTTGGTGCTGAAATAGTATTCCTGCACCGTTGCGATGCGGTCGGCAGGGCGTATGTGCTCATTGTAGTTCTTTGTCTCCATATTTTTTAGATTTTTGTTTCTTCAATACGACGGCGATTGTTGCGTTTTTTTCTTTTCTGATAGCAAGGCAACTTTTCATTCCCGTCAGATGGTTGATTTACCGTTTTTATATTCACCCAGAATCTTCAGTTTGCTGATTAAAGGACGGATGGCGTCGATGGACTGGCGGTATCGGGTGTAATCGTCGTAGGTGAGGTCGATGTAGAACATGTATTCCCATTCCTGTCCGATGATGGGCAGCGATTGGATTTTTGTGAGGTTGATCCGGTAGAACGACAGGATGGACAACACCTGAGACAGGCTTCCCTCGCTGTGGGGAAGGGTGAAGACAATGCTCGACTTGTCGGACTTGTGGGGGTCGATGTAGAGTTTTGATTTTTCTGGCTTCGACACCACCAAAAAACGGGTGAAGTTATGTTTGTTGGTCTCAATTCCTTCTTCCAGAATCTTCATCCCATAGAGTGGGGCGGCGAATTTGGAGCAGATGGCGGCATGACCTCTCATGTTTTGTTCGCTGATGTCTTTGGCAGACCCTGCGGTGTCGGCGGTCTCCACAATCTTGAAATCAGGATGGTGGTGCAGGAAGTCGCGGCACTGCATCAAAGCCACTGGGTGGGAGTTCACTTCCGTGATGTCGTCCCAGTCTTCGTCGGGCAGACACATGAGGCTGTGACTGATTCTCAGTTTGTGCTCTCCGATAATCTGTGTGCCGCTGTCACGCAGCAACTCATAGTTGTGGAGCAGGCTGCCGGCAATCGTATTCTCTATGGCCACCAGTCCCAGCGTGTCGGTGTCGTCGTCCATACATTCAAACACCTGTTCAAAGGTGTCGCAACACACAATGTCGAGTTCCTCACCTGCGAAATACTTGTGGGCTGCGATGTCGTGGAAACTCCCGACCACTCCCTGGATGGCAATCTTTTTGATCATTTGTTTTTGTTTTGAAAGTTGATGTCGCTTTGTCTGGAGAAGGGACTGACCCAGATGTGCAAAAAAAAAGCCCCGCTCATCGAGCGGGGCCTTTATGCTGTGGTTTTTATGATTCTTCATCTAATTGGTATGCATACGACTTCCCGCTCTTACTTGTTGTTAAAGTAAAAGTAAAAAAAGTAATATGCGTTCCAAGATAATCTCATTGTCTCTTTCTTTCTTTGTGCAAAATTAGTGAAAAATGGATTTACGACCAAGGCTTTTTTGAAAAAAGTTTGACTTTATTTGAATTTTTTGTCAAAAAGATGGCGAACTGTGGTATTTTCTACCAAAAAGATAGTGTTATTGACTCTTTTTGTCTGATGTCCGCTTGTTTGCCTATGGATAGCAAAACGGTCTTCTGTGCCCTTTTTCCAGATTGAGCCCGCGTTTTTTATCCGAATGGATTCACGGAATTGTAGCGTTCGCGCATTTCCTGCTCGATATCCACTTGTTTGCCCATGGCTTGCTCTTGCTCCGCTTTCAGCTCATCCGCGCGATTCTGGTCAGTGAGTGCTCCTTGCTCATCTCCTTGGCGGCGTCGCAGTTCAGAGCGAAGTCTGAGGAGCGACTCCTGTTCTCCAATCTGCTCAATGGCGTCGTCGATGGTCTGTGCGGCTTCGGCAAGTTGACCATCGTTGAGCTGGATACCAGCTATCTTTGCGTATGCTTCGGGAATGAAAGGATTTTCTTCCAACACATTATTATATAGCGTGAGTGCTTCTTCTACATTGCCCATGGCTTCCAGAATCATGCCTTTCTGCATCAGCACCTCGTCGTCACCACTGTCGTTTCCAATCAGCTGTTCCACGTCGGCAAGGGCTTGCTCATAGTTCTCTTTTTTCTGGAGAATCTCTGCCCTGAGCAGCAAAGCGTCGTGTGGGTTCTCACTCTTCTCAATGGCCAGGGTGGCATTTTCCTCTGCGTGGTCATAGTCTCCTATGGTCAGCTGTTTGCGAGCCAGATGATAGTATGGCCCTGCCAGGTCTGGGTCGATGTTGATGGCTTGTTGGCAGATATCATCCATCTCGTCGTAGCGTTCCAACTGATAAAGGAGGTCGGCGAGGGTCACGGGATAACGGGCGTCGTTGGGATAAAGGCCGCACATTTCCTCCAGTTCGTCGGCGGCACTCTCAATGTCACCTTTGCGCAGGTAAGCATTGACGAGATAGGTCTGAGCCTCGGCGTCGGCCTTGATGTCGAGCGCATGGGTGAGGCAGGCAATGGCGTAGTCGGCTCGCCCAATCCGCAGGGCTTGGATGCCGTCGAATTTCAACACGTCGAAATTATTTTCCTGACGCTTGGCGTCTTTCTCTTCCTCGGACTCTTCCTTACCCGAGAATAATGTCTTGAAAAATCCCATTTGATGTCGTTTTGTTTGGTTGGGTATGTGATGATTTTAAACTATTCTTGAGTTCGCTTTATTCTCATCTTGCTTCCGCAGACCTCCACTTCTTCCTCTTCCAGCATGGCTTGGAACGTGTGGTCGATTTTTGTCCGGTTGGCGGAGAGCCCGTTCAGTTCCTTGATGCCGTGCCATGCACCGTCGGCAAGCAGACTACGTATCTGCTCTTCAATGGATGTCTCACTTTCCGCTGATTTTCCACTGTGCTTTCTCCTCACGCACACATCGCAGTGTCCACAGTCTTCAGCATCGGTCTGCCCAAAATATTCAAGCAGGAGCCGGCTGCGGCATTTTGTGGTGGACGATGCATACTTGAGCATCTCGTCAATGCGCATCTGATAGTCGGTCTTGCGGTCAGCATACACGTTGTCGGGCAAGAATACCATGTCGGTGTCCACCCGCTCCCTAAGGAAGGTTATGGTGGGCAGGTTGCTGCGGGGGATGTAGTCGATGATGCGGTATTGTGCCAAGCTTTTCAGTTCCTCATATATGACTTCCACGCTGATACCCGTAAGGTGTGACAGATGGAGCTCGTCGATATAGGTGTAGTCGGCGAAGAGCCCTGTGTAGTTGCGCAGCATAGCGTTGAGCAGCGTCTCACGCGTCTTGCTGCCTTCATGGAGCCGGTAGAGGTCTTCCTTGTTGAGGGCGAATCTCACTCTCGACTTAAACTCGGGGTCGGTGCAGTAGTCGATGTAACCTGCATTGCTCAGCAGATGGAGCGCACTCTCGGTCTGTACGGCAAACTGTTTGAATGCCCGGCAGAATTTGTCGATGCTGAATTGGAAGGTGCGGTTGAGCGCTTCTCCCACGCCTATCTGGAAGAAATAGCAGATGTTCTCGTAGGTGGTCTTGATATAGTCGATGTCGGGATAAGTCTCAGGAATACGTCGATGTAGTTTCCCTTTGTCCTGCGGGTTGTAGAGCAGTACGGCGTACGACCGCTTTCCGTCGCGTCCGGCTCTTCCAGCTTCCTGGAAGTAGGCTTCAATGGAGTCGGGAATGTTGTAGTGGATGACGAGGCGCACATCGGGTTTGTCAATCCCCATGCCGAAGGCGTTGGTTGCCACCATCACCCTGCAGCGTCCTTTCGTCCAGTTGGCTTGGCGCAGGTCGCGTTCTGCTTCAGTCAGTCCTGCATGGTAGTTCTCGGAGAGAATCCCTTCTGACTCAAGGTATCGGGCAATCTCGCTCGTCAGCCTGCGGGAGCGGGTATAGACGATGGCGCTTCCTTCCTTCACGCTGTTGAGAATGTGGATGAGCTCATCGTTTTTGTTTTCTGTCTGCCGCACCACATAAACCAGGTTCTTGCGCTCAAAACTCATGGAGAACACGTTCTTCTCCTTAAAGCAGAGACGGTCCTGGATGTCGTCCACCACCTTTGGAGTGGCGGTGGCGGTGAGGGCGAGCACGGGGACGGGGTAGGGTATCAGTCGCCGGAGGTTGGCAATCTCAAGGTAGGATGGCCTGAAGTCATATCCCCACTGCGAGATGCAGTGCGCTTCGTCCACGCAAATCATGCAGATGTTGCGCATGAAGCGTAGTTTGGCTTGAAACAGCTCGGTGGTAAGTCGCTCGGGAGAGACATACAGGAACTTGAAATTGCCGAACACACAGTTCTCCAACACCCGCTCAATGTCATTCCGCATCATGCCGGAATAGACTGCCTCGGCTTTGATTTCTCTCATCCTGAGTTGCGATACTTGGTCCTTCATCAGGGCGATGAGTGGAGTCACCACTATGCACATGCCATCCATGGCGATGGTGGGCACCTGAAAACACACTGATTTCCCTCCGCCGGTGGGCATCAGTCCCAAGGTGTCTTTGCCGCTGCCGATGGATTCGATAATCTCACGTTGGATTCCACGGAAATCATCGTGTCCCCAGTATTCCTTAAGTATCTTTCTATAGTCTTCTATGGTCCGCATCGTCCGTGGTGGTGTCCTGAATGGGTGGGGGTGGATTAGGGCCTGAGGGGATTTTAGGATTTACTCACCCTTTTGCCCCTCCTGCTCTTTGGTCCTGATGTCCACAATCTGAAGCTGTATCTCGCCTTTCTTGTGGGTGTTGTCTTCTATGGTGTAGGCAATGTCGAAAGCATGCTTCGTCTTGATGTAGCGCGCCTGAGAGCTCTGGCCGAAGGCGATGCCGTTCATGATGTGGCTGGAATGGGTGTCCACCAACTCCAGTTTGATGTGTTCCTGCTCACGGCCCACCACTTTGCTCGTGCCGTAGTCATAGACCTGACAGGTGCAGAAAGTGGGCTTTGGATTGTCGGGACCAAACGGACGCATCCTTTTCAAGTCGTTGAAAAACTTGTGGTTGATTTCCACAAAGCTGATTTCGGCATCGATGTCAAGGTTCGCCCGGGTCTGGGTGGGGGAGATGTGGGTGCTCACATAGTCCTCAAACATCTCGCAGAATTTTTCCACGTTCTCCACCTTCAGCGAAAGACCGGCTGCGTAAGGATGACCGCCGAAATTCTCAAGCAGGCTGGAACAGTGCTGGATGGCTTTATAAACATCAAAGCCGCTCACGCTGCGGGCGGATCCGGTGGCGATTTCTCCTGTACGACACAATACTACGGCCGGCCGGTAGTAGAGCTCAGTGAGTCTTGATGCCACGATGCCGATCACACCCTTGTGCCAGTCTTCCTCGTATATCACCATGGAACTCCTGTCGGCCATCTCTGGCATCAAGTCCACCAGAATGTTGGCCTCTTCGGTCATACGCTTGTCCAGCTCCTTGCGTTCCTCGTTGTACTCGTTGATTTGTTTGGCTTGCTCGAGAGCTTTGTCGTAGTCGCGTTCAATCAGCAGGCGTACTGACTCCTTGCCGTTTTGTATGCGCCCTGAAGCGTTGATGCGTGGACCGATTTTGAAGATGATGTCGCTCATGGTCACCTCGCGTCCGCTCATGCCACAAGTGTCGATGATGGCTTGCAGACCGACGCACGGATTGCTGCTCAGCTGGCGAAGGCCGTGATAGGCCAACACCCGGTTCTCACCCAGGATTGGGACGATGTCGGATGCGATGCTCACCGCCACCAAATCGAGTAGCGGGATGAGCGTGCTGAATGCCATGCCGTTGCTGATGGCGAATGCCTGCATGAACTTGAAACCCACTCCGCATCCCGACAACTCGTTGTAAGGATAGGTGGAGTCCGACCGTTTCGCATTCAGGATGGCGACGGCGGGGGGCAATTCTGCGTCAGGAACGTGGTGGTCGCAGATGATGAAGTCGATGCCCAGACTTTTGGCGTACGCAATCTCTTCAACAGCCTTGATGCCACAGTCGAGAATAATGACGAGCGACACTCCGGTGGAGTAGGCGTAGTCTATTCCTTGCTTCGACACGCCATAGCCCTCGTCGTTGCGGTCGGGAATGTAGTAGTCAATGTTGGAATAGTACTGTTGCAGGTAACGGTACACCAATGCTACGGCAGTGCATCCATCCACGTCATAGTCACCATAAATCAGGATGCGCTCTTTCCTTCCCATTGCCAAATTCAAGCGTTCCACGGCCTTGTCCATGTCGTTCATCAGGAACGGGTCGTGGAGGGAATGAAGCTGAGGACGGAAAAAACTGCGCGCCTGCTGCACCGTGGTGATGCCTCGGCGGATGAGCAGCAGGCAAATCACCGGACTGACATTAAGTTCCAGTGAGAGGCTTGCCGCAGCCGATTTCTCTTCGGGTGTCGGTGGTTCGTAATTCCATTGGTAATTCATTATATATGTTTTTTTATTTTATCGCTCTCTGATGCGGAATGGACTGAATGATAAACAATATCAAGGTGTTATCTCGTATGACAAGATGGTGAACGTCGCTTTTCCACATATTATGTTCCAAAATTACGAAAAAAAACCGATAATCCCTAATTTTCTCATGTTAATAATGTGAAAAAATGTTTCGGCGTGTTTGGATCCCTCCAAGGAATGAGTGGTATGAGCGGGCTTTATGCTTAAGGGATGTTCTGGGAGAGTGATGTTGAAATAAAGGAAAAAAGGTCTGAAAAAATTTATACCCATGGGCAACTTCATTGCACATGGGTATAAAAAAAGGGGAAACGCCTTTCCCCAATCTTGTTAACCTTAAATCTAATACTATGAAAAACACGTTGCAAAGTTACGGCTTTTTGGGCTACTTGCAAGTGTTTGGATAGAAAAATAATGAATTATTATGATTTTCTTGATAATTGTCAATAATTGTGTGCGAAAACACACAAATTTATACAAGTCGTGCTGAATAATATGCAAAGCAGCGAACATGCTTGTTTTGGCATGTCCGCTGCATTTTTTTATGTTTTGAAGGGTTTCTACTTCTTGTTCTTTTGGTAATACTCCAGTCCGAGTTTCACGTTTTCTTTCACTGCATTGCTGGAGAGGGTGGCACCGGTCACGGCGTCAACTTTCATCTTCAGGGCGGCCTTCACGGACTTACCATTCCATTTCGGAAGAATGGCGGTGTCCACTTTCTTGAAGAAATTAGGCGTTTCTTTGTTTGGCAGCGCCTCAATCTTCTGGATTTTGTCTTTCTTGATGTAAATCTTCAGTGGGGTGGCGCTTTTGTAACCTTTCACGCCTTTACCCAGCGTGGTGGTGTTCACAACGAAAGTGCCGTCGGCCTCTTTAGTCAGTGGGCCGTTGCTCTGACCGAAAGCCGTCGTGCTCAGCATGAAGGCGCAGGCGGCCATGGTGGCGATCATCTTTCTCATGAATGTTTTTTTGTTTAGGTTGATAAATAAGATTCTCACGGCAAAGATACAAAGTTTTTCGATAACTCTCGCATAACCAACATTTTTTAACATGAAAAGAATGTCTTAGATTCTTTATTTCTATCCTTGTTCATAGTTTTCCTTTTTTTTCTTTCACCTCTGACTTTTTTTCCTTATTTTTGTGAACATAAATCAAATTTCTATTATATGACGAAATTCAGAATCATTTTTTCTCTTCTGCTCTGCATCGCTTCGCTGCAGACCATGAATGCGCAGACTTCTTTCACCCATCCTTGGCAAGGAAAAAAGGTGGCTTATTTCGGCGATTCCATCACCGACCCACGCAACCGTGCAGCCGGAACGAAATTCTGGGCTTTTCTCCAGCAATGGCTTGACATCACTCCATACGTTTATGGAGTGAGCGGTCGCCAATGGAACGATATTCCCCGGCAGACGGCTCAGTTACTTAAGGAACATGGTGACGATGTGGATGCCATCATCATCTTCTGCGGCACCAATGACTACAATAACGGGGTGCCGGTGGGCCAGTGGTGGAACGAGCGGGAGACGGAGGTGATGTATGGTCATGGACAGCCTAAACGGATGGTTACGAGAAAGCAACGCACTCCCGACATGAACTCTGACACTTATCGGGGACGGATCAATATTGCACTCGATTCACTTAAACGCACTTACCCAACCAAGCAGATAGTGTTGCTCACCCCAATCCACCGCTCCAATTTCTTTGCCAACGAGAAGAATTGGCAGTGCGACGAGTCCTACACCAATCAGTGTGGGGAATACATCGACCCTTATATCGAGGCTGTGAAAGAGGCGGGCAATATCTGGAGTGTGCCTGTCATTGACTGGAACGCGTCCATCGGACTTTTCCCTATGATTGCAGAGCACGGACAGTATTTCAATAATGCGCAGACCGACCTCCTTCATCCTAATGATAAAGGGCATCAGCGGATGGCACGCACCCTTTTTTATCAGTTGCTCACTCTTCCTTGCACTTTCTGACGGAGTGAATATATAAGTCAGCCGTGACTAAGTTTCAATTTATAAATCAATATGACACAATTATCATTTATGGGAAGAATTTTTATGTTAGCCATGCTTACCCTCATTCCCACTGTTGGGATGTGGGCACAACAGGAGAAGTGGACCACCATCAAGAACGGCATTGAGTGGACCGACACTGAAGGATATGTGGTTCAGGCACATGGAGGCAATTTCCTCCAAGTGGGCAAGCGGTGGTATCTCATAGGAGAGGACCGCGCTCGTTCGTGGAATCCGGACGTCAACCTCTACAGCACCGAGGATTTTGTCACATGGAAATTTGAGGGCAAGATTATCCAGAACCGCGTCACTCATGAGCAACTCGGCGTGTCGCGTATGATAGAGCGCCCAAAATTGATGTACAACGCTCAGACTCGGAAATTTGTGGTGTGGTGCCATTGGGAGGCACGAAACTACAGTGCCAGTGAGGCCGCCGTGTTTGAGAGTGACAGTGTGGCGGGGCCTTACAAATGTGTGTGGACTGGACGTCCGCTCGGGACGAAATCGCGCGACTGCAATGTTTTTGTTGATAACGACGGGAAAGCCTACTTCATTTCCACCACAGATGAAAACACAAACCTTGGCCTTTTTGAACTTTCGGACGATTACCGTGAGCCAGTCAGCAAGACTGTACTTTGCGAGGGTCAACGGAGGGAAGCACCGGCTATCGTGCACATTGGCGACACTTACTATATGATTTCATCCGCATGCACGGGATGGGCTCCCAACCAGGCAAAAATAGCCACGTCCCACAACATTAAGACAGGATGGTCCGAATTGGAGAATATCGGTGACAACATTGCGTTCGACACACAAGCCAGTTCCATCTTGACTATCAAAGGAACGGAAGGCACGGTGTACGTCTATGTAGGCGACCGCTGGATGGACCCCGACCTGCCACAGTCGAAAATCATCATGCTCCCCATCACATTCGAAGACGGAAAGATGCAACTTCGCTACTATGATTCCTGGCAGATTGACTTCAACCGTGGGGTGTTCAGGCTGAAAGATGAGAAATAAACATTTCTGAGAAAATGAAAAAAGGTGTCAACCCAAAAGTTGATGCCTTTTTTATTATACTTTGAGTTTTTGCAAGTGGCAGAAGCCTTATTCCTCAAACACCTGCTGACCGGGTTCGGCAGGCTCGGATGGTGGGTTCATCTGGCTGCGCATCTGCCCGAACTCATAAGACACGACTGGCACTGTCAGCAGGAACGACAGCACGTCAGCAACAGCTTGGCTGGCTTCCAAGCCTGCGAGACCGAAAAAGTGGGGGAGGATGAGCAATGCGGGGATGTAGAACAAGCCTCGGCGGCTTGCGGCGAGCAGATTGGCGGAGAGTGGTTTGTTGATGGTTTGCATCATCATGTTGCTCAGCATGATGAATGGGGAGAGGCAGAGAGTGAGAAACTGCCAACGCAAGGTGGCGGAGCCGATTTCCACAACCTCTGGATCGCTTCTGAACAAGGTAATCACCTCTTCAGAGAAAGCGAATCCGCCAATCGTTATGACAAGCAGAAACAGGGTTCCTGCTTTCACAGTGAACCAGAAGCCTCGGATCACACGGTCGTAGAGCTTGGCACCGTAGCAGAAACCGCAGAGCGGTTGGTAGCCATGTCCCAGTCCGATGACGGCTGCGTTGATGATGAAGGTGATGCGGATAACAATCGACAAGCCAGCTATGGCTGCGTCGCCGAATCCGCGTGCCACCAGGTTCATCGTCAGAGAGGCGATGCTGCCGATACCTTGACGGGTGAGCGATGGCGTGCCGCCAGAGAATATGGCTTTCAGGTAGATGGATGAGAAACTGAATTTGCGCAGGATGATGCGCTGGTTGTCGCGGCGACCTGTCATCCAAAGCAGCACAAAGAAACTCACCATCTGACTCACCACGGTGGCGATGGCTGCACCGCGGATGCCCATGCCAAGTGCGAAAATCAACAAAGGGTCGAGTGCCAGATTCAGCACAGCGCCAGTCATGATGCCGTACATGGAATAGGCGGCATTACCTTGAAACCGCATCTGAAGGTTCAACGTCAGCGAGCCGATGATAAAAGGGGCACCAAGCAGGATGATGCCGAGATACTGCTCTGTATAAGGAAGGATGGTGGGAGTGCTTCCCAACCAACGGCTTAGGGGGGTGAGCAACGTCAATCCAATGACTGTCAACAAGATACCAAAACCCAGCGCATACACGAAGCCGGTGGCGGCCATCACGGCTGGACTCTCTTTCTCTTTTGCTCCCAAGGCACGGGAAATAAAGTTTCCAGAGCCGTGACCAAAGAAGAAACCGAAGGCTTGGAAAAAACTCATGATGGTGAACACCACACCTACTGCAGCTGTGGACTGGGTGTTGATCTGACTCACGAAATAGGTGTCGGCAAGGTTATAGAAACTGGTCACCATCATGCTGATGATAGTGGGTACCGCCATTGTGGGAATCACACGGCTGATTGGACCTTGGGTCAGGAATTCAAAGTTGTTTCTATGTGCCATTCGGTTGTCTTTCTCTGTTAGGGGATGCTGCAAAAAGCTTTATCCTCATCGGTGTAGCCGGCCTCAGGTGGATTGACCCTGACAAAAACAAAATGATTAAATTTGCTGCAAAAACATGCAAATTTAATCATTTTTTTTCAGATGGACAATTCTAATGATTGTGTTATTCTCAGGAGACTGTTAAGAGTGTGCTGAGTCCGTCATTCTTTCTCCACAAATCCTTCCATGATGGCAGTGGGGGAGGCTTTGCTGTCGAAAGCTCCCAGCTTATAGCCGCCGGGCATGCATTGCGGTTCCCAGTAGAACACACCGCGGCAATGTCCGTCGGTTTGTGTGCGTGCTTCACGAATCACACGGGTCAGCTGGCGGCGACCTTCGTCCATCACCTCAGGATGCTGCTCGTCCACTTCATAGCCGGTCTCCACAATCATCACGTCGCAACCGTATTTTTCGCTCACATGACGGATGTTGGCGATGCAGTCGGTGATGATGTCGTCGGCTTTCAGTTCAGGATGGTCTTTCCTGGCCCAATAGGGGTAGAGCGACATGCCGACCATGTCGAACTTGCCACCATACTTCCGCACGATGTCGAGGTTCCAGTCGTAGAGCGACTGCTTGTGCCCACGGTCGAGGTGAATAATGACGATGGCGTTGGGGAAAACTTCCTTCACTGCATCATAGCCGGCACGGATGAAACCGGCGTATTGCTCAGGATTCTTCTCGATGTGCCCCATCGGCCATAGCAGACCGTTGGCAGTCTCATTGCCAACCTGCACCCATCGCGGCTCCACACCGTTGTTTTTCAGCAGGCTGAGCACATCGACAGTGTGGTCATGGACGTCTTTTAGCATCTGTTCGTAGCTGTGCTCTCTCCATGCGGCGGGTATAGGCTGCTTGGCTGGGTCTGCCCAGGAGTCTGCATAGTGGAAATCGACCATAAAGTCCATCCCCAACGCCTTAGCGCGCTTGCCCATCGCCAATAATTCGTGCTTGTCGCAGTTTCCGCCGCGAGGATTCACCCACACACGCATCCTGATGGCACTCATCTGATAATCGGTTTTCAACAGTTCCAGGCACTCACGATCACGTCCCTCACGGTCGTGAAACACCACACCCCGGCGCTCCTGGCCCGTAAGGAAGCCCACATCGGCTCCTTTCACAAAATCATTCTGCTGCTGACCGAATGCCAACAGCGGAAGCAGTAATAATAATGTCATTAGTTTAGTCCTCATTTCTCTATTCATTTTTTTTTGTTAAATCGCGGAAATCTATCTCGTTATTCTTTTTTCTTGAAAACCCGCTGGTCGGAAAGGGAAGACGTTGCGGGAATCATCAGGTTGCCGTCAATGGTGTATTCTTCTGTCTTTCCGTCGATGGTGATGTAAACACGGTAGAGCTTATTGCCGTTCACTTTTACCTTTTTCATCGTGTAAGTGCCTTTGAAGTCTTTCTTCGTCATTTTCGACGTGCGGTGTTTCTCACCTTTGATGATGGTGCTCTTCCCGGTCGCAGGGTCTATCAACTCACGAGGGGTGCCTTCCATGATTGTGGGTATCCACTCCTCTTTCAGAATTGTTACCTCGGTCTTGCTGGAGAAGATGATGGACTCTTTTTCCCCCACGTATCCCACATCGTTCATCATTACAACGCGGTCGTATTCCCACACAGTGCCACTAAGTTTCGGTTTCTTCGCACATGAAGTCAAGGGAATGGCTATGAGAAATGCCATGAATGCTAAAAACAGATTTTTTCTTTTCATAGTCGAAATTATTAAAGGGTTTGCAATTTCCACCAACAAAAATAACGGATTGATTTTAAAACACCAAATAAAAGTTGCATAATGATGAGAAAACTGAATAATATATTCATTTTTCTTTTTATTTCCTTATATTTGCAATTCTGAGTGGGAAAGTCCTTTGGCAAGACGAATGCGGAGAACTTTCCTGAACTTATATAATATACTATAAATAGTTTTTCAATGCCGAACAAGACTCCTCATCCACTCATAGCCGTCATCCCCATTGTGGCACTGATTGCCATGCTGGCTGTCGTGCTCACCATTTTCAACAGCGATGCCATCAGCGGAGGCAGTCAGGTGGCGCTGATTTTCGCTTCTGCAGTGTGCATCACCATCGCCATGGCGAAATACAAGGTGAAATGGAAAGATTTTGAACACCAGTTCCAGAAAACCTTCGGTGAGATTTCCGTCACCCTCGTCATCCTTCTCTGCGTGGGAATGCTGGCTGGCTCATGGATGATCAGTGGGGTGGTGCCCACACTAATCTACTATGGAATACAAATCCTCTCACCATCTTTCTTCCTGGTGTCGGCGTGTGTCATCTCTGCGTTTGTATCACTCCTCTCAGGCAGCTCCTGGACCACCATCGCCACTATTGGTGTGGCACTGCTCGGAATAGGGCAGGCACTGGGTATATCTGAAGCATGGACTGCAGGAGCTATCATTTCAGGTGCTTATTTTGGGGATAAGATGTCGCCACTCAGCGATACCACCATTCTGGCTTCATCTACTGTCAGGGTTGACCTTTTCACACACATCCGCTACATGATGTACACAACCTTCCCCTCGTTCGGTCTCACGCTGGTCATTTTCCTCGTTGCAGGATTCTGTTTTGATTCAGCCGCTGAAATCAATGTGGACCATTTCGTGAACGGATTGGAGGCGAAATTCAATATCTCGCTCTGGACATTGCTTGTTCCACTCCTCACAGGCATCCTCATTGCTCGCCGGGTTCCCTCGCTCATCACACTTTTCGCCTCTTCGGTGGCGGCAGGCGTGATGGCACTGATTTTTCAGCCTGATATCCTGCATGAGATTGCTGGCCAGGAATCGAAAGATGTGTTGTCCACCATTCAGGGGCTGATGGTCATGCTTTTTGGGCAGACCCACATCGACATGGGCGACGCTTCGCTCAACGACCTGGTGGCGACACGTGGAATGGCTGGTATGCTCAACACCATCTGGCTCATCATCTGCGCCATGCTTTTCGGCAGCGTTATGATTGCCAGCCGCATGGTGCAGAGCATCACGAAGGTGATCATTCGGATGGCTAAGTCCCGCACCAGCCTTGTGGGAGCCACGGCTTCTTCAGGCGTGTTCCTCAATGCCGTCACTGGAGACCAGTTCCTCTCTATCGTGCTCACAGCCGACCTGTTCAAGCATGCTTACGAGAAGAACGGCTATGAGCCTCGGCTGCTCAGCCGAACAGCGGAGGACTCAGCCACTGTCACTTCCGTACTTATTCCATGGAACACCTGCGGTATGACCCAGGCAGCGGTGCTCGGCGTGCCGACGCTGGTATATCTGCCTTTCTGCTTCTTCAACATTCTGAGTCCTCTCATGTCGGTCATCGTGGCGGCATCGGGATGGAAAATCAAAAAAAACGTGCAACCGGAATAGTTGCACGTTTTTTTAGAACTGAAAAAAGGAGGAATGCTGCAAGCCTCATTGATGGAGCTTGAGAACCATCTTTATTCTGGCTTGTCTTCGCCTTCTGTGGCTTTCTTTCTGCTTGTGGCCCGACGGCGACGGGTTTTCTCCTCCTTCGGTGCGTCAGGAGTAACTCCGGCCAGTTCTGGGTCGATGAGGATGCGCCCGCAATATTCGCAGACAATCACTTTCTTGCGCATACGCACGTCAAGCTGGCGCTGTGGCGGAATCTTGGCGAAGCAACCACCGCAGGCGTCACGCTGAACATAGACGATGCCAAGTCCGTTGCGGCTGTTCTTGCGGATACGTTTGAATGCCTGAAGGATACGTGGCTCGATGGTGAGCTCCAATGTCTTGGCTTTCTCGCGGAGCTTGTCTTCCTCAGCTTTCGTCTCGATTACAATCTCGTCGAGTTCGTTTTTCTTCACCTCGAGATCTTGGGTGCGGTTTTCAAGTTCTTCCTGACTCTTGGCAATGAGTTCCTGATTCCTTTTCTCTGCCTGCTTGGCCTCGTTGATGCGCTTCTCTGCCAACTGAATCTCCAGGTTCTGATATTCAATCTCCTTGTTGATCATGTCGTACTCGCGGTTGTTGCGCACGTTGTCGAGCTGTTGCTTGTATTTCTCCAGCTTCTGCTGTGCCACCTGAATCTCTCCTTGCCAGCTGGCCAGTCCCTTGCGGATCTCTTCTGCCTCGGCTGTGGTTTTCTCGATGCGGGTGCGCAGACCTTCTACCTCGTCTTCAAGGTCCTGAACCTCGAGAGGCAACTCACCGCGGATGGTGCGGATGTTGTCAATCTGGGAGAGGTAAGTCTGAAGCTGATACAGGTTTTTCAACCTTTCTTCAATCGACATCTCGGAAGATGTCTTCTCTAATTTCTTTGCCATAAATAAATATTGATATTGTTTTGGTTTTTGATGTCGGTGTCCTGTTACCCGTTGTTGCCCATGAGTGGAGCAGGGGAGCGGTTACAGGTAATTGATGGGATTGGTCTCAATTTCGGTTTCGAGTAATCTCACGTCGGGACATGCTTTGCGGATAATCTGCCCAAGCAAGTTGATGGTGTATTGCTCACTTTCGAAATGGCCGATTTCCATCAGCTGGATGAGTTGGTCATAACCAAAGAAACGGTGATAGCCGATTTCGCCGGTGATGAACACATCGGCATGCTGAGCAATGGCGTCGGGAATTAGAAATGCACCGGCACCGCCGCATACCGCCACAGTCTGCACTTGCTCACCGCACCAGCTGTTGTAGCGGACACTGCCTGCGTCGAAACGCTCTTTCACCATTACCACGAAATCCTCACGTTCCATCGGCTCCTTCAGCCGGCCAATCACTCCGCTGCCTGCGCCTTCTATCTCTGGCTTGGCTGCCAGCGGACGCACCTCAGTCAGACCAAGCGTGTCGGCAATCTTCCAGTTCACCCCGCCAGGGGCGTTGTCTAAGTTCGTGTGGCTGGCATACACGTTGATGCCTTTCTGAATGGCTTTGATAATGGTGCGCTGCACGTAATCCTCTCCCGTGAGGCGTTTCGGTGCATGGAAGATGAGTGGATGGTGGCTAACAATCAAGTCACATCCTTTTTCGCTGGCTTCTTCCACCACTTCCTCCGTCACGTCAAGGCACAATAATACCCCTGACGATTCAGCATCCACCGTTAATCCAATCTGCATTCCAGCATTGTCGAAGCCGTCCTGCAGGGACAGTGGAGCAAATTGTTCAAGGGCTCCAATGATTTCCCGTATTTTCATCTTGAATCCGTTTGGGATTTCGTATTTTCAGATGCAAAGTTACGAATATTTTGTCAAAATGCAAAATAAAGCGTTTGTTTTCTCTCAGATTTGTAGTATCTTTGCCCGTGTGTTTCTCGGCATGCCCATCAGGGGCAGATGCCTGTCATATTCATTCAATACTGTTTGTTCAGTGAAAATAACTGTCGTCATACCTATATATAATGTGCAGGACACGCTCGATCGATGTGTGGGGAGTGTGCTTGCTCAGGGTGTGGACGACATGCAGGTGATTCTTGTGGACGACGGCTCCACGGATAATTCATCTCGCCTTTGTGACCAATGGGCTGAGAAAGACAACCGCGTGGAGGTGATGCATCAGCCGAACGGTGGATTGAGCCATGCACGCAACATGGGGATAGAAAAATCTGAAGGGGATTTTATCACCTTCGTGGATTCCGATGATTTTCTCGAAAAGAACACCTACGCCCTATTGCTCCCCATTCTGAACACTCATCCTGAATATGATGTGCTGGAGTTTCCGGTGTGTGTGCAGTATGGCGGACCCGACGAGCGGATGCTCAACTTTCGGGAAGATGAATATCGCTCGCTCAGCGATTATTGGCTGAGGGGTGGGGGATATCGCCACACTTACGCATGGAACAAAATCTACAGGCGCGGCATTTTCAAAGAGGTGCGCTATCCTGAGGGAGTGCTTTTTGAGGATGTGCATACTTTGCCCGATGTGTTTGCCCATTGCCGCTGCCTCGCCACCGCTTCCGTTGGACGCTATTATTATTGTGCCAACAAACAGGGCATAACAGCCACGGCGAGTGGAACGCAAATCCGAATGCTGCTTGAGGGCTATTTGAAAGTGGTGGCCCAATGTCCGGAGGTGCTCGAAGACGATAACTTCTACATGGAGCTGGTCAACAAACAGATTGATGTGTGCCGCCTCACTGGCGATTCCGTTTCCATTCCCCGCCGCAGGATCCGTCAGATCAGCTCGCTCTCTTCGTCTGCCCTCCGTTGGAAGGCACGTTTTATCAATCTTTTCGGACTTTCCTTGCTCTGCCGGTTCATGAAACTTTTCAAAAGCATAAAAGCGTGATGTCCTCTTCTCCTTTTTTTTTGAGGATGTTTTTACAGAACAGTTGTAAGGGGACTTCTCTGAAATCTGTTGTATTATTTTTGAATTATCAATACCAAATCAATGTGATATGAGAACATTTTTATTTGCAGCAGCGGTGCTGATGGCTACAGCAGCCTACGGACAGCGCCAAGCTCCATAATTTGTGGAGAATCAAGTGAACGACAAAATTGAAACAACTGTGAGTGAGAATCAAACGGCACAAGGCGTGATGGAAGAAGTGCAGGCCTATCTGAAAGAATGCGGCACGTTCTACATCGCCACGGTTGACGGAGATCAGCCTCGGGTTCGGCCGTTTGGGGTGTCGGAAATCATCAATGGACGTCTTTACATCATGACAGGAAAGGTGAAGGACGTGTTCAAGCAGATGGCAAAGAACGGAAAATTTGAAATCTGTGCACTCAAACCTTCAGGAACGGAATGGATCCGGATCAGCGGCACATTGGTGAACGACGACGATATCAAAGTGAAGGAGGAGTTCCTCAATCGCAATCCAGGTCTCAAATCCATGTATAAGGCCGACGACGGGAACATGGCGGTGCTCTACGTCACGGAGGGGACGGCACGTTTCTGCTCCTTCGCAGCTCCTGAACGGAAAGCGACTTTCTGAAAAGAGCGTGGCCGATAAGCCACGAACGCCCTGCAAGTGGCCGGTGTCTTCGCCGGTGAATGCTTGCAGGGCGTTCGCTGTTTTTTTATTCGGATGCCTCAATCGGAGGTCACTTCACTAAAATTCGGAATGTTTTGGATAAAGGTGTAAGTCTGGTGCTCATAGTCCATCTTGCAGCAGTAATGATCCAAGCCGTTACTGATGATGAGGTAGTCCACCTGCATCACGATGTTGTAGCGGCTGATCTGGTCAAACACCTTCTGGGTGATGCGGACAGTGGGGCGTTTGTATTCCACGATTACACGAGGTCTGACATGACGGTCATAGACAACTGTGTCGCAGCGGCGTGAGAGTCCGTTGAGATTCAGGCTCACCTCATTTGCCATCAAACCGGATGGGTAATCCCTCTGCTCAATCAGGAAATTGACAAAATGCTGACGTACCCATTCTTCAGGTGTCAGTGCCACATACTTTCGGCGAAGCGGGTCAAACACATCGTATTTGCCAGCTACTTCACGGAGCCGGATATTATACGTGGGCAGGTTTAAGCGGGGGAGAATTATTTCCATTCTGATTGTTTTGGTCTGAGGGAATATCGCCAAATGGACATGTGTAAATGCTGTTGCACTTAATGCCAGTTTATTTTTATTGCAAAATTAGTGAAAACTCAGAGAATATGAAAATAAACGGCTTTGTTTAATCATTACTAAGAAAACGTTCGGTCGTAAAAGCCCAAATAAATTTTGGCTCTTCTCTCGTTTCGAATTCACTTTGGCTTCGCCGAAGTTATTCTTCACTCGGAAAAGCCCAAATAAATTTTGGCTCTTCTCTCGTTTTTTGTAACTTTGCAATGACGGGGAAGAACCGTCTTTTTTAATCATTGTAAATATCAACCAATATTCATGGCAAAGACAAGCGGCATTACGCATCGCGACATCATAGCTGAAGTGGGGAAGGGCGAATTTCGGCCTGTTTACCTACTCATGGGAGAAGAGTCGTACTACATCGACAAACTCTCCGATTACATCTCATCCAAAGCAGTCAGTGAAGATGAGGCTGCATTCAATCTTATCACAATCTATGCTACGAAGGATATGGATTCGGGCGCAATCGTGAATGCTGCGAAACGCTATCCGATGATGTCGAAATATCAAGTTGTAATTGTTAAAGAATGTCAAAATGTTAAAAATTTTGATGCCCTCAATGCTTACCTTGCCAAGCCGATGACGACCACCGTGCTCATCCTCTGTTATAAAAATGGGACGATGGACCGAAGAAAGAAAACGGTGTCGCTCGTGGAGGCGAGTGGGGTGGTGTTCAATAGTCCGAGGCTGAAGGACGGAATGCTCCCTTCTTTCATTTCCGACTACCTCAGGAGAAAGAAAGTGGAAATCGAAAACCAGGCCATGATGATGCTTGTGGAGAACATCGGCTCGGACCTCAACCGCCTGGCGGGGGAACTCGACAAGTTGTGCCTCACACTTCCCCAAGGCAGAACCCGGATCACGGCCGACGATGTGGAGCGGAATATAGGCATTTCCAAGAATTATAATGTGTGGGAGTTGAAGTCGGCTGTCATTAGCAAAGATGTGATGAAAGCAAACCGCATTATCAATTATTTCTGCGACAATCCAAAGCAGGGACAACCCATCATGGTGGTCGCCACACTCTTCAGTTTCTTTGCAGGGGTGATGCAGGCGTGGTATGCGCCCGACAAGTCGGAGCAGGGCCTGATGGAGCAGCTGGAGGTGCGGTCTTCGTTCGCACTCCGGGATTACAAGGTGGCGATGGGCAACTATTCTGCGGGAAAGACAATGCGGATTATCGCCAAGCTCAGGGAGACCGACATGAAGCTGAAGGGAGTAGAGAAGGGGAGTCTCTCCGATGCGGATGTCATGCGTGAGCTGATTTTCTTCATTCTCCATTGAACTGACAAAGCCATTCTTGTATTATTGCCTGAACAGAAACTAACACGTGTCTGCTTTCTGCTATTCTTCTCCTGCCACCTTCTTGCGGTGACAGGATTTTTTTGTCGGAAAAAAATGCCTTAAAAATGTAAAATGACCTTTTTCAACTGCTCTGAGAATCGCAAAAATGAGAGAAAAAGGGAGGCGGTGGGGATTTCTGACGTTCTCAAAAGCCGTTTTTTTTATTTTTCTGCCTAAAAATCGTGAACAAAAAAATCACCCTTTTCCCATTTGATTCATAGTGGGTTATAGCATGTTCTTCCATGCTGAGATTTCCATTTGTCAATCTGTGAAATCCTGCGCCAATGAATGAATTTAAAATGGTGAATTTTGAGGAAAAGCTGGGAAAAGAATGAACTTTTGTAATTTTTCTTTACTTTTCTATATGTAAAAATAAATATAGATTATTTAAAGGCTTTATTAATCTGTAAGAGGATTGACATTGTTAATTTAAAATTATACACTCATGCAAGAATGGAAAATCGCTTGTTTTCTTTTATTTCTAAAAATGTATATGAATATTCATACGTTGTGGACGTGTGTATGTTAATATGTTGCTATCCAATTTGTTATAAATATTTACTATAGTACAGATAGCGGTATATGATAAAGTGTGGCGTAAAATTGGCGCACAATGGTAAAATATACCTGTATGTACTTTTATAATACATTAAAAACCAATTAAATACAACGACATGCTAAAGTTGTAAAATAATAACAATTCTACTATTTTTAGCTTTGATGGATGCAGTGGGGTTTTTGATTTGTAAATAGTCTTTACTATTTGGAAAGACAGTGCGTGTTGATGAATTTATAAATTTATTTTAAATTTTTATTTGTAAAATTTTGTAGGTTTATAAAATTATTGTAACTTTGTAAACACAAATACAAACATGAATTGGTGTTTCGATTTGTAAATATAGGTCTTTTAACGTGTAGGGGGTGATATGGAAGCCTTCAACCTGCAAGCGACATAAGGCCGGTCTGACTGGCCGTTGTCAACCTTCTTCCCTCTCCTTTTTTATGTCATTTAAGGTTGCGTTTTTTGCCCTATATTAAATAATGTGTACGGAATATAGAAAAAATATATGTAGAATTGAATGAATGTAATGAATCCCATGACCGACACTGAGCGCATTTTGGAAATCATCAGAGTGAAGAATCTGAACAATATCCAGTTTTGTTCTATCACCGGTATCTCGCCGGCTTCACTCTCCCACATCACCAGCAACCGGAGTAAACCGACCCTCACCATTCTCAGGAACGTGATTTCAGGATTTCCTGACATCAACCCAGAATGGATCATGATGGGAACGGGGTCTATGTTCCGACACGGAGATGGTGAGGTGCCAGCCGAAGAGAATGAAGGTGGAATGGAAAACGCCACCAAGCAGCCTGAAACTATGCCGTCGCTCTTTCCGACCGATGAGACACACGCTGCTGCCAGGAGAGTGCAACCGAGGGCTAAGGATGAGATTAGGAATGCGGGGCCATCAACTGCCAATGTGGAGGACGTGGTCAAAACCACGCTGGCGATGATGCACCTGCCACAACGAAAAATTGTGGAGGTTCGCATCTTCTTCGATGATGGCACATACGAGTCGTTCGGGGGACGGGCTAAGGCCTGAATGAATGAGACGGTGGTTTTCTGTTGATGGAAAGCCGCCGTTTTTTTGTTCTTTCTGGAATATTTATGTGTTTAACATATTTGCATAAATTAACAATAATATTAAATTAGATTGTTAATTTAATAATTAAAGAACATTGTGCTTTTTTGACTTTTTTCGGTGTTTTTGCACCCCTATTCATCATTTTTTTCTATCTTTGCAAAGGCTTTGGCAAAGTGAGCTGAAGCACATTGATTGATAACCCTAAAGAAAACTTAGAAAATGCACAGCGATCCAAAAGACTGCCTTTACTGCACGAACAACCAGACGCTCCACGACCTGATGATTGAGATTGCGCCATTGTCGGTTTCACGCGCATTCCTGTTCAAGGAACAGACATATCATGGGCGGTGTCTCGTGGCTTACAACGGTCATGTGAACGACCTGAACGAGCTGTCGGATGAGCAGCGTAATGCTTTCATGAGTGATGTGGCACGTGTCACCCGCGCCATGCAGAAAGTGTTCAATCCGGAAAAAATCAACTACGGAGCTTACAGCGACAAGCTCTCCCACCTTCACTTTCACCTCGCTCCGAAATATGTGGACGGACCTGATTATGGAGGCACATTCCAGATGAACCCTGGGAAGGTGTATCTTTCTGATGAAGAATATGCCGGGATGGTGGAGAAGCTGAAAGCGGAACTCTGATACAGATCGACGAAAGCTAAAAAAGGGGCACACACCATGTGTGCCCCCTCTTTTTTTGAACGAAATGGGCGTTGGCACTACTAACCAATTTTGCAGAATCGTGCAGTTCCTGGTGTTGCCTTTTTCAGTGATGATTATCCAGCAGATTTGATGTGTAAAGCGAGAAGATGCCATCGGTGAACGCACGACGCTCATATTCACAGAACGTGCCGCTCGTCATGATGTTGCGGCATTCATGGTAGGCACGCGCACGGCATGCCCCACCGCACACATAGCGGAGAAAGCAGTCGCGGCATCCCTCTATGTTGTCCACCACCATCGCCGCACATTGCTCCACGACAGATGATGCCGACACGATCTCACAGATGTTTTTCTCATGCACATTGCCCATCAGGAACTCTGGGTAGTGCAACAGCTGGCAAGGATACACATCGCCAGTGGCTGAGATGCTGATTTCCGAACCTCCTACGGCACATTTACAGCGGCGACGTTGCTGTGAGGCATCAAGGGTGGCCTCGCAATAGCCCAGTGGATTCACCCCAGTGGCATTTTTTAGTGCCTCATAATATTCAACTCCGCTTATCGAGATGTCTGTTCCATGTTTGGCGTTTCCGGCAGGGAAGAGAGGCTGGAAATTCATCCTGTCGCCATATTTGTGGGCCATGGATTCCACATCGCCGATGTTCAGTCTGTTCACTGTCATTGATAGGCGGTAAGGTACTCGGTGGCTTTCCAAGAGCCGAATTGCATGTTCTGTGCGCTCATGGCTACCATGGCCTCTGAAAGCGTCGTGGAGGGCGGCTGTGCTGCCGTCGAGGCTGATCGACACCTTGTCGAACGCAGCTTCCACTTCTTCTATATTCTTTTCGGTGATGAGTGTGCCGTTGGTGAGCACGTCCACAGATGCCCCCTTCCTGCGGATATAGCGCGCAAGGTTGAACACATCAGGGTTCAGCAGGGGCTCGCCTCCTGTGAGCGTGAATTCCACGTTGCAGCTCATCTCCTGGATGCCGTCCACAAGGCGTCGGTAGTCGTCCATCTGCAGTTGGGGATAAACGCTCTCTTTCCGGTCTGTGGCATAGCAATAGCGGCAGTTCAGGTTGCACTGGTCAGAGATGGAGAGTTGTACGCTCGTGAGTTCCTGATATTCTTGCTTCACAGGAACCTCTCCGGGGAGAGGCTCTTCAAACAAATGGCTGGCAATAGCTTCGTTGAAGAACCGTCGGGCTTGTGCTGCCGCCTTCTCTCCTGCCGTGTCGCTCAGAGCGGCAACAATGTCGGTCACTGAGGCCTTTCCGTCGCACATCGACAGCAGCAAGGCACCGTTGGAGTTCGTCACCAGCCATGACGGAACGTCCGGATTGAAAAAGAGAATCTTTCCTTCTTTCTCAATCCGTTTGACATGGGAGGGTAGTTTCAGTGTGATTGGCATTTCCTCAATTTTGTAGTGAATCAGGTTCCGGCGCAAGTGTAGCTCGAGCCACATTTGCCACCTCCGCCTCCACATTCGTACGATGAACTGCATTTGCCCTGACCACGGCTGCCCTGACCTGCGCAGCTGTAGCTTGAACCGCATTTGCCGCCACCACCCGAGCATTCGTACGATGAGCCACATTTCCCTTGGCCTAAGCTGCCTTGTCCCGAGCAGCTATAGCTGGAGCCACATTTGCCACCTCCGCCCGAACACTCGTATGATGAGCCGCATTTGCCTTGACCTTGGCTGCCCTGACCTGCGCAGCTGTAGCTTGAACCACATCTGCCACCGCCACCCGAGCATTCATACGATGAGCCGCAGGCACCGCTGCCACTGCGCTGGCTGCCCTGGCCTGAGCAACTGTAGCTTGAACCACATTTGCCGCCACCGCCTGAGCATTCGTATGACGAACCACATTTGCCCTGGCCGCCAATGCCCTGACCTGCGCAGCTGTAGCTTGAGCCGCAATTGCCGCCACCGCCTGCGCATTCGTAAGATGAGCTGCACACGCCGCCGCCAATCCCCATGGCCTGGGCTATGTTTAATTTGCTACCGAGAAACAGACCGGCGCCTGCCACGAATGAACCTTGCAGCAGCTCACGCAAAAAGTCGCGTCTTGAATGTTTTTCATTATCGTTCTCCATAAGTCTTTATTTTATATGAAAAATGTGTTTTCTTCAGTAGAGGAAAGGTTTTATGTGTAGGTTTTCCTAAGTTGTGTGCGCAGGCTCATTTGAGAATCTGACTCGCATGAACCTTCGTCTTGATTTCTTTCGGACCGATAATCCGCTCCACGATGCCATCCTCGTTGATGATGAACGTGGTGCGGTGAATGCCCATATAGGTGCGTCCCGCCATTTTCTTCTCACCCCACACACCGAAAGTATCCATCAGTGTGTGGCTGGAGTCGCTGATGAGCGGAAATGGCAATTCGTTTTTTGCAGCAAATCGTTGGTGCGACGCTTGGCTGTCGGCACTCACACCTACCACCTCATAGCCTGCTTTACGAAGCTCTGAGTAGTTGTCGCGCAGACTGCATGCCTCACTCGTGCAACCAGGGGTGGAGTCCTTAGGATAGAAATACAACACCAGCTTGCGCCCTTTGTAGTCGCTCAGCTTGATTTCATTCCCTTCTGCATCGATGCCCAGTATCTCGGGGGCTTTCATTCCTATTTCCATGGTGTTTGGTTTTGGGGTTTATTGCATTTGGCTTTTCTGGCAAATTCAAAGAGTGAGAGTGGGAGATGGCAATATCCGTCGGGATTCTTGTCGAGGTAGTCCTGATGATAATCTTCTGCACGGAAGAAATTCTTCAGAGGCTCCACTTCCACCACGAATGTCTGGCCGGCTTCAAGTTCTTTGGCTTTATAAACATGCTGTATCGTCTCCAGATCTTCGGGAGATGTGTAGTAGATTCCAGTGCGGTAGCGTGTTCCTTCATCTTCCCCCTGACGGTTCAGGCTCAATGGGTCGATGGCGTGGAAGAACATATCAATCAGAAACTCCAAATCCACAACATCACCGTCATATACCACGCGGACGGTCTCTGCATAGCCTGTCTGGTCGGTATAAACATCCTTATAGGTGGGAGACGGGGTGTCGCCATTGGCAAACCCCACCTCTGTCTGCCTCACACCTTCAATCTGCTTGAAGAAATGCTCAGTGCCCCAGAAGCAGCCGCCCGCAAAATAAATCTCTCGTTCCATAGTGCTATACTTTACAATATGATGCAAATATAAAAACTTTTTTCTTCTTTTGCTAAATTAGTAATGATAAAAAAATAAGTTGCTTCAGTTTTTTTTTTAATTTTGCATTTTAAAAACATCATCTATGAAAACAGTGATACAATTCCTCCGGAAACTGAAGGAAAACAACAACCGTGAGTGGTTCATGGACCACAAGCAGGAATATCTGGATGCACAAGCCACCTTCAACGCATTTGTGGAAAAGATTCTCATCGGACTCTCTGAGGCCGACGAGTCGGTCAGGGGGCTGACGGTGAAGGACTGCACTTACCGGATTTACCGTGACGTACGTTTCTCTAAGGACAAGTCGCCTTATAAGACCCACATGGGCGCATACATCTGTCCTGGTGGAAAGAAGTCGGGATTTGCCGGCTATTATTTCCACGTGGGCATCGGAGGCCATGGCTATCCCGACGGCCACATGTTGGCGGTGGGAGACTATATCTGTGAGCCGAAAGTTCTGAAAATCATCCGGGAGGACATACAGGACGACGGTGATGCTTTTCAGGCTGTCATCGACAAGGCGCATCCTGGATTCGTGCTCGACGACAGCTTCAAGCTGAAAAAGGTGCCGCAAGGATTCGGCAAGGAGTCTCCATGGGCAGACTATCTGAAATATAAGGTATATTGCCTTTGGCAGGAACCCACCGACAAGCTGTATCTGGCTGATGATGCTGCTCGGAAGGTGATCGACATCTTTCTATCTGCCAAACCGTTTTTGGAGTTTATCAACCGTGCTGTGGCATACGTGAAGGAAGGCAATGAATAAGACGGTTGAAGTGGTGGCGGCAGTGATCCGCAATGGCTGCCGCATTTTCTGCACGCAGCGGGGATATGGTGAGTTTAAGGACTTTTGGGAGTTTCCCGGTGGGAAGATTGAGCCGGGAGAGACTGCAGAGGAAGCATTGAGAAGGGAAATTCGGGAAGAGCTCGACACCGATGTCGAGGTTGGACCGCCCCTGTCCACCATCCAATATGACTACCCCCATTTCCATCTCATCCTCCATTGCTTTGTTTGCCGCGTGGTACGTGGAGCGCTTGTGCTGAAAGAGCATGAGGCGGCGAAGTGGGTGGACAAGGAAGGCGTGGGAAAACTCAGATGGCTCCCTGCCGACCTCCAACTCATCCCCACACTCCGCAAACTGCTCGAGGAAATTCCTGAGGACTCTGGCGAAGCAACCCTCAGCTGAGCCATGGTATTGACAGCAGGAATGCTCACACCCACAAAAAGGACATCCTGGGGACCAAATGAAAAACTATTATCTGAAATTTGAGAAACTATATGACAGACTACCATATCAAATCAGGCAAAGACCAGCAACTCGTTCTCCGCGACACCAAGTTCGTGGATCTGATGATGAAGCGAGTATTCAACGTGCTCATCGTGGCCAACCCCTACGATGCCTTCATGTTGGAAGACGACGGAAGGGTGGACGAGAAGATATTCGACGAGTATTCAAAACTCGGACTGCGCTATCCGCCTCGTTTCTTCCAAGTGTCGTCACTCGCCGAAGCGGAAGAGGAACTGGAACGCACCACTTTTGAGCTCGTCATCTGCATGCCGGGAACCGGAAGCAGCGACGTGTTCGACATCGCTCGCGAAATCAAGTCGAAATACGAGAAAATCCCTATTGTGATCCTCACCCCATTCAGCCATGGCATCACAAAGCGGATGCAGAATGAGGACCTATCCATTTTCGAGTATGTGTTCTGCTGGCTGGGCAACACAGAGCTGCTCCTCTCCATCATCAAACTCATCGAGGACAAGATGAATCTCGACCACGACATCCAGTCGGGAGTGCAGATGATCATGCTCGTGGAGGACTCCATCCGATTCTATTCGTCCATCTTGCCGAGCCTCTACAATTTCGTGCTCCAGCAGAGTCTCCTGTTTGCCACTGAGGCGCTCAACTCTCAGCTGGAGACCCTCCGGATGCGTGGACGTCCAAAAATCGTGCTGGCCAGAAGCTATGAGGAGGCATGGCTGCTCTACGACAAATACAAGGAGAACGTGCTTGGAGTGATCAGCGACTGCCGTTTTCCGAAAGACGGGGTGAAAGACGACCTGGCGGGATTCCAGCTGCTTTCCGAAATCAGAAAGGCCGACGAGTATGTGCCGCTCATCATGGAGTCGTCGGAGGCTTCGGGACGTGAATATGCACGTCAGTGCGGAGCATCCTTCATCGACAAAAGCTCGAAGAATATGGATGCTGAGCTGAAAGACCTCATCACCCGCTATTTCGGATTCGGCGATTTCATCTTCCGCAATCCGGAAACCATGGAGGTGGTGGCCAGAATCAAAAACCTGAAGGACCTGCAGGATAATATCTTCACGCTGCCTAAAGAGTCGCTTCTCTACCATATCTCCCACAACAACGTGTCGAGATGGCTCGGCTCACGTGCCCTCTTTCCAATCGCACATTTCCTCAAGCACATCACCTGGCATTCGCTCCAAGATGTGGATGCTCACCGACAAATCATTTTTGATGCCATCGTCACTTACCGAAAGATGAAAAACCAGGGAGTGGTGGCGGTGTTCCATAAAGACCGTTTCGACCAGTATTCCAATTTTGCACGAATCGGTGAGGGGTCGCTCGGAGGTAAAGGACGTGGCATCGCCTTTATCGACCACATCATCCAGAAACATATCGACCTCAACCAGTTCGACAACGCAAGGGTGATGATACCGAAGACCGTGGTGCTCTGCACCGATATTTTCGACGAGTTCATGGAACGCAACCAGCTCTACCAGGTGGTGCTCAGCGACGATATCTCTGACAGCGAGGTGCTGCAGTATTTCCTCAGGGGACACCTGCCAGAACATCTGGCCGACGACCTCGTGGCTTTCCTCGAGGTGGTGAAGCAACCGATTGCCATCCGCTCCTCTTCATTGCTCGAAGATGCACATTACCAGCCTTTTGCCGGTATCTATTCCACCTACATGATTCCTTTCTGTGACGACATCTACCAGCGGTTGCGCATGCTCAGCGATGCCATCAAGGGAGTCTATGCTTCTGTGTTCTACCGTGCCAGCAAAGACTACATGGTGGCCACGTCGAACGTGATTGACAAGGAGAAGATGGCTGTAATCCTCCAGGAGGTGGTCGGCACACAGTATGGTGACCGCTTCTATCCCAACATTTCCGGAGTGGCACGCAGTGTCAACTATTATCCCATCGGCGATGAGAAGGCGGAGGAGGGAACGGTGAACCTGGCGCTCGGACTGGGTAAATATATTGTCGATGGAGGGGTGAATCTGCGTGTCTGTCCCGCACATCCCGACAAGGTGCTTCAGATGAGCGAGATGGACATTGCGCTCAGGGAGACCCAGACTCGATTCTATGCACTCGACCTGAAGAATATGACCGAAGACTTCTCTGTGGACGATGGATTCAACCTGCTCAAACTCCCTGTGAAAGAAGCCGACAAGGACGGTGCCCTTCAGTTCATCGCATCCACATTCGACCCTTACGACCAGGTCATCCGTGACGGCATCTACGAGGGCGGGCGGAAAGTCATCTCTTTCTGTGGGGTCCTGCAGTATGACGTTTATCCGCTTCCGCAGCTGCTTTCCATGGTCATGCAGTATGGAAGGGACGAGATGAGGCGTGAGGTGGAGATCGAGTTCGCCGTGAAGCTCCGTCCCGACAAGACGGGTGATTTCTTCATGCTGCAGATCCGCCCGATGGTGGACAACAAGATGAAACTCGACGAAGACCTCACCGCACTCGACGACAGCAAGGCGCTTATCAGAAGCCATAATGCCATCGGACATGGCATCTTCAATAATGTCTTTGACGTAGTATATGTCAAGACGCGGAACCCACAGACGGGAGAAGTGGACTATTCGGCCTACAACAATCCTGCAATTGCTGATGAGATTGAGACCATCAACCGACGCTTTCTCAACGACGACAAGAACTACGTGCTTGTAGGGCCGGGACGATGGGGCTCGAGCGACCCGTGGCTCGGAGTGCCGGTGAAGTGGCCTGCCATATCTGCTGCGAAGGTCATCGTGGAGGCGGGGCTCACCAACTACAGGGTGGATCCGAGCCAGGGAACCCATTTCTTCCAGAATCTCACCAGTCTGGGCGTGGGCTATTTCACCGTCAACGACTACAACGGTGACGGAATCTACCGCATGGATCTCCTTGATGCCATGCCGGCGGTGGAAGAGACGGAACATGTGCGCCATGTGAGATTTTCCTCGCCTGTCGTCATCAAGATTGACGGCATGAAGAAAGAAGGGGTGGTGCTCTTGCCTGAAGAAGCAGACCTGAATGTCCAACCGTCGGAAAACTGACAAAATCATCTGGTCATGCCATCTGCCATCCTCGACTTTTTCTTTCCCAGATACTGCTGCATGTGCGAGCGGCGGCTGATGTCGGCGGAGGTGGAAATCTGTGCCGGATGCCTGCGTGAACTCAACCGAATTGGCTATGAGGGAGGGGATGAGCACAGCGTGATTGAACGTCTCTTCTGGGGACGCATTCCTATCGTCAGGGCTACGAGCATGTTCCAATATGAGGGTGAGAACACCCGACGAATACTCCATGCCATCAAGTATTTCGACCGTCCTGAGGCTGCCACGTTCCTGGCACGGGTGGCGGCGGAGGAACTGGATGGCACGGATTTTTTCGATGGCATAGACGGAATCATACCGGTGCCGCTGGCCAAAAAGAAAGAACGGAAGCGAGGATACAACCAATGCGACTACATCTGCAGAGGACTCTCGCAGCACACTGGCATTCCTGTGTTGGAGGGAGTGGCGGAGAGAGTGGTCAACAACCCCACGCAGACCCATCTTGATCCTCAGCAACGGAAAGATAACGTGAAGGACATTTTCAGACTCGTGGATCCAGCACGAATCGAGAATAAGCACGTCCTGCTTGTTGATGATGTTATCACCACAGGTTCCACGCTCCTCTCTTTCGCAGAGGAAATCGCTAAGGCTAAAGATGTGTCCATCTCCATCTTCTCTCTTGCTTTCGCCGGACAGATGATTCGCACCAACCTGCCTTGAACTGTCAGGTGTTTATGTAATCAAATCTTTTTTCCATTCATAATTCATCAATTCCAAATCAATGAAAAAAATAGTTGAAATCTGCACTTCTTCCATTCTGGCTGGTTTGTGCATATCTATCGGCTGTGTGGTCAACCTCACGGTGGGCGGGGTGGCTGGTGCCGTGTTGTTCACCTTCGGGCTCATCACGGTTGTCCATTACCAATACAAACTCTATACCGGCACCGCCGGCTTCGTGAAAAGCTGGATGGACATGGGACATCTCCTCCTCATCCTGCTCTTCAATATCGTGGGATGTCTGCTTACGGCGTTGTGTGTGAGAAATGCCATCCCCAACCTGATTGAGTCGTCGGCGGAACTGCTGGCCAAACGTGAGTCCGTCACTTCGATGCAGGCTTTCCTGCGCAGTGTGTTCTGTGGCTTTCTCATGACCACTGCAGTGAATTTCGGAAGGAAAGAAAAATGGTTGCCGCTCCTTTTCGCAGTGCCGGTCTTTATCCTCTCCGGTTTTTACCACTGCATCGCCGACGCGTTCTATCTGTTTCAACGCGACCTCTCCCTCTCCATTGGATATGGCTATGCCATAACTGTCCTGGGCAACTTCATCGGGTGCAACCTCTATCGGATTGAATTCAAGGAATCAAAGAAAGAGGAGAAGGAATGAGTGGCTTTTGAAAGATCTAAGAACCCAAAATACTACTTTTAGCCTCTCTCAAAGAAAACAACAATTTTTTTACGCAGTTTCAGTTTTTATATTTATCTTTGTGAATCAACACAAACCTAAAACATAAAGTC
>OMUD01000226.1 GCA_900314125.1 uncultured Prevotellaceae bacterium
ATCAGGACAAAATAAATGAAACGCCTTGGTACACGGAACTATACACGCTGGAATGTCTGGCTCTGCATCTGTGCCTTGGCGTCAGCGGCATATCGGATTGGACCACACTGCATAAAGATAATCGGCTGGTGGCCATCTTTGCGAATAGGTGTTGCAGTCAAGCCATAGACAAATCGGGCATTGACGGCTTTCAAGATTTGCTCGAAGTTCACTGCTGATACATGATGGCACTCGTCGGCAATGACCAAGCCATAATCTTTGACAAAATCCTTTACTTCATTATCTGCGATACACGATTGCATCAGGGCAATGTCGATAATACCATGAAGCTTGTTGCCTGTTGAGGAAAGGGTGCCAATAGGCGAGAGTGGTTTCTTTCGTTTGCGCTTTCCCTCTTCAACTTCGGGAATATCATCTATTACAAGGAACTGTTCCAACCTCTGAACCCATTGGTCGAGTAAAGCTTTCGTATGGACAAGTATTAGCGTATTGACACCAAGTTTTGCAATGAGTCCAATAGCAGTCACTGTCTTACCAAAAGCTGTTGTTGCTGAAAGTACGCCAGTATTGTTTGCGGACAAAGCATTGACTGCTTCTTGCTGATTTTCGCGTAGTTCTCCATTGAAATGCACAGAGATTATTCTGCCATGATTCGTTTTGTCATTAAAAAGATAATCCACTTCCTTTTCTTTGAGCAATGCCGTGACAGCATCCTCACATCCACGAGGCAGGGCGAGATACTCATCTGTCAAATCTGCACAGGAAATGATTCGTGGTGTTGAATACGTAGATAGACGCAATGCCTGTTTGCTGTAGAATTCAGGATTGCGGAAAGATGCAATACGTCTGAGGTGATTGAGAACCTTTGATGACAAATTGCTCAACGGGATATAGAGCATATTCGACCTCGTGATAACAACCTCAGACGAAAAGTCCGATTTCTCTATCTTTGTTGCCATCGGCACTTCCCAAGGCTTGGTTTCGCTTGTCTTTGATAAATCGCCAAGCGGAAGAATATTGGCTGTCCGTTTCAATATCTCATCCATTGCAGCCTCAGAGAGTTTGCCCATATTCTGCAGATATTCCCACTGATCATCAAATGGTTCAAAATACTCGTTTACAAATATGCTGTTGCCAATTTTGCGGGCCTGCCCCTGTAGTGGCAGTGCAACCAGATTCCCAAGTCCTCCTTCTGGCAAAGTGTCTTGATTTGGAAAGAACCGATCGTATGACTTGAAATCAATCTTTCCGTTTCTGTTCATAGCTTCCGTGAGGATAGCATTGCCCATTCTGCGAACTTTGACTGCCAACACAGGAGTCTCAAAGAATATCCAGACATGGGCGCCATTGCCTGAACGAGAACGCTCAATAGAGTATGGTATATTCCAGCTCTTACATACATCAACAAAAGCAAGTACATCTTCTTGATGGCTATGTTCACAATTCTTATCGTCGAAATCCGTACATAGTAAATGGCAGGTGTTGTCCTCATTCAACACATAAAGGCCGATGACATCCCGACCACCAACATCCTTTCCTTCCAAATGACGATAGAAATCATTATCAGTTAATGGTGAGAACTGGCGATTAGGACATTCTGCACATTTGAATTTTCGCTTATCGCATAACTGACCCCATTCATTCTGACAGACTGGCTGATAACCAGCCTTCCCTGTCGCTTTGCTGAACCATCTACGAGCAAATACATCTTCGCGCCCCCTGAATAGGCTCCGGAACAAGCCTACCTTCTCTTGAAGTGACAGAGTTTGCATAGCATATGGTTCCTGCTTGATAGGAACTACATCTTCGCCAAGCCGTTTTCTCAACTCTGCATTTTCGGCTTCCAATTCCTTGATACGTTCAAGTAGCCGCTGGCGCTCTGCAATCCATTCATGGTAATTCTGTAGATCCATTCCTATGCAATAAATAGGCCATCCAAAGTAACCTCACTATGAACCAGACTTGAATGCTTGCCATTAGCCACACCAAAGGTCGTAACGAAAGTATGTACTAATGTCATCTTGTTTTTAGTCTTTTCTTTGAATAGCACCATTCTGTTACGGAGTTTTTCCTCATAGTCTGCCGTAATCCTATACTCTCCCTGGCTAAATTTCATTTCACAAAGATGGATAATCCTGTCAGCCCGTTCGATAATGAGGTCTATCTGTGAACCTCTGACCGCTTTCTTTTTGTCTGCCTGATCAAACCATGCGGAAACTTCTGTTGCAACACCGCCAATGTTTAAAGCCTGCCGTATTTGACGGATATGCATTAGACATAGTAACTCAAAGGTAAGACCTTGCCAAGACTCCACACTATGCGAGGCCGCATGATGCTGCCACCACTGTTCATCGTATGAATCCTTATAGATCTCTATGTACTTAATATAAAATAATGTATAGAAATCCGTCAACTTATAAATGATATCGTTGTTATTCTTTCCATAGTATCTGAACTTCATGATGAAGTCGCAACGCTCAAGATTGTTAAGCATCTTTGCAAGTCGCTTCCCGTCTATTGAAGTCGTTTTCGCTATCTCACTACTTGTCATTCCACTACGTCGTTCCGCTAATAAGCGTACAATATCCACGTACTTATCGGCATTGGTAAACAAGGCATTGTACAGTTCATCAAACTCCAGTCTGAGTGCTCCACCACGTGCGAAGCAGAGCCTGTCAACATTCTGTGCAAGACTTTCTTTAGTATCCAAAAGACTCAAATAAAACGGGACTCCACCAAAAAACATATAACATTGTGCTATCTGGAATCTGTCCCACAAGCATCCATGTCCCTGTAGATACTGCTCGGTCTCATTCAGACTAAATGGGCGAAGATATATCTGGCTAGTTATGCGGGCATGTAAGCCTCCTTGGTTTTCTACAAGATTGTCAATCATCCATGATGTAGCAGAGCCACTAGCAATGAACATAATATCTTTACGACGTGCTGCCCATCCATTCCAGAAATTTTCAAATGCTTCTGTAAAGTTAGAACGCAGTGAGTCTATCCAAGGCATTTCATCGATAAACACCACCTTCTTCCTCACTGATGGTATAGATTCAAGATATTCCTCCAGCGTGTCAAATGCATCAAACCAGTCTGCAAACTTTCGCATGGTTCGCTCTTTCATCGCCTTTTTCAAGGCCTTGGCAAAATTTCGAAGCTGAATGCGCTGTGATAGTTTGTGGCCACCGACAAAGGTGAAGTCATACGTTTCATTGAAGAATTGGTCTATAAGGTAAGTTTTACCAACACGTCTTCGTCCATAGACTATGACAAGTTCTGAACGATTGGAGTCCAAGCATCGTTGTAACTCAGCCATTTCACTATCTCTACCTATAATATTTTGACTTTCCATAAATAACCATCTTTTATAACTGAGTGCAAAGATACAACTTTTTTCTAAAAATGGCACGAAATCCAACTTTTTTGTTTTATTTCTGCCAAGAAAAAGTTGGTTTTCGTGTATATTTTCATTCTCAAACCGGTTGAAAGTTGAAATTGCCTTAACAATTTTCTACTTGTCAACCTGTTTTTTCATTGCTTCTCTTGCTGCCTTAATCTTGTCACCTACTCTTTGGGCCTGTTCCGATATTCCTATGCGGATATAGCCCTCAAAGTTCTTTTGCGACTCATGACCTGTAATACTACGAAGTTCCAGGTCTGACAGTACACCTAATTTATATAGATTAGTGGTTCCGCTTCTTCGTGCAGTATGTGAGCATATCAGCTCATATTTTGCACGAATAACCTCACCATGCTTGTTCCTTTCAAAAAGAGGGGAACCATTTCTAATCTTGGCCCACTTATCCAGTTTGTGAAACCATTTGCGTTCGTTT
>OMUD01000225.1 GCA_900314125.1 uncultured Prevotellaceae bacterium
ATGAAGAAAGGTATGATGACTGCCCTGCTTATGGGCATTATGATGACTGGAAAGGCTGACAATCCGATAGTTCAGACCAAATACACCTCGGACCCCGCTCCGATGGTGGCGTCCGATGGTAAGCTCTATGTCTATACAGGACACGACGAGGACGGCTCCACATGGTACACGATGAACGACTGGCAGGTGTTTTCCACCGAGGACATGGTGAATTGGACTGAATATCCGTCTCCGTTGAGTTATAAAAACTTCTCTTGGTCTAACGGCTCGGCATGGGCGGCGCAATGCTGTGAGAAAGACGGACGCTATTATTGGTATGTCTGTGCCAACAAGACGGGCGGGAGCATGGCGCTGGGTGTGGCTGTCGGAAGTAGCCCCCTCGGCAAATTTCGTGGACTGACTTCACCCCTCTCCAATCAATTTTGGGGAGAGATTGACCCTACGGTCTATTTGGATGATGATGGCAAAGCCTATCTCTACTGGGGCAACCCCGACCTTTACTGTGCGGAATTGGCGAGTACGATGATTCGGTTTCAGAGTGGTCCGACCAAGGTGCCACTCACGATAACGTCGTTCGGAGGGTATAAGGAGAGTTATACTGAAAATGGTGAGGACAAAACCCGCATCGTGGGTGGTGACTGCTATGAGGAAGGACCTTGGCTGACTAAGTATAACGACACTTATTACCTTATTTATGCGGCGGGAGGTGTGCCTGAGCATATCGCTTATTCCACTTCTCCCGGTCCGTTGGGACCGTGGACTTACCGAGGGGTGATCATGCCGACCCAGGGTGGCAGTTTCACCAACCATCCAGGTGTGATTGAGTATAAAGGGCATTGGTATTTCTTCTATCATAATGGCGCCCTCCCAGGCGGTGGTGGATTCACTAGGTCTGTCTGTGTGGAGGAGTTTAAATTTAATGCCGATGGCACTTTTCCTACCATCAACATGACAGAAGCAGGGCCATCTCCAATCGGGACGTTGAACCCATACGTCCGTGTTGAGGCAGAGACAATGGCGTCAAGCAGTGGGGTGAAGTCGGGGGTTGATAGTTCCCGTGGCGTGTATCTGACCGGCCTTGACAACAATGACTTTGTGAAGGTGCGTGAGGTGGATTTCGGGGATGAAGGTGCCAAAAGCCTGAAGGTATGTGTGAAAGGCGGTACTGCTGCCGGTCAGTTGCGTGTTGAAGTGAGCGGAACCAGCGGATATGTTGCCAATGTGGATGTGCCTGCCGACCTCAAGGACTGGACAGAGCTTACTGCCGACCTGCGGAAGACCATCACCGGCAAACACGACGTGACTTTCCGGTTCATAGCGAAGAAGTCGAGCGGACTGAAGGACCTGATGCTCTTTGATTATTGGCAGTTCAACTCAAATTCCACTGGCATCAGGACCGTCAGTCAGGATAGCGCTATCGCCAAAGACCGTTATTTCAGTCTCGACGGACGTGAGACTGCACAGCCTTCCAAAGGTGTCAATATTATGTTGAAAGCCGATGGACAGGTGAAGAAAGTGCTGGTCCGTTAATGCTTTTTAGGAAATAGCCTGCTTGTTGACAAATGCTTGCGGGGGCTTACTCGAAGTAAGCCCCCGCAAGCATTTGCTGTGATGGATGCCTTTCTCGGTCAGGAGAATTATTCCGACATGTTTTTGATATAAGGCAGTTCGGGCAGATTTTTAAAGCCGTAGAACTGGATGGCGTTCTCTCCGAGGAACGCCTTTTTTTCATCATCCGTGAGTTCTTTGGACTTACAGATGAAGTCGTAGGACATGCGGTAGGTGATGGCGGTGATGGTGCGCGGATAATCGCTTCCCCACATCAGCCGGTCCATCCCCACCAGTTCGGCAGCCCTCCGTATGCTTCTCACGGCAGAAGGGTAAGGATAGAACTCGCTGTTGAAGAGCCAGGTGATTCCGCCCGATTCAATCCTCACGTTCTCACCTTCCCTGGCAAGCAGCACCTGCTGCTCGAACGATGGGGTGGTGACCATGCCGAAATGACCGATGGCCACTTTCAGGGATGGGCATTCTTGAATCACTTCTGCCATCTCGCCAATCTGGTGCGCATCGTCGGCAAGGCACATGGAAAGCACCATACCTAATGCCTCCATCTGCTTGAACATCGGCATCTTTTCCAATAAGGAGCCTTTGAGCCGGTGACCGGGAATGGCGATGCCTTTCAGCCCGGCTTTGTGGACAGCCAGCACTTCTTCCACGTTTTTCGCCATGCCCATGCAGAAGAAACGGTCAGGGTAGGTGGCCTGCACCTCCTGAAGATAAGCGTTTTGGTTGCCGTCGATGATTTCCTGCACCACAACCGCAGCTCCCACTTGAGCGTAGTTCATGTTTGAGAGGAATATCTCCGCGGTGTTGCGTCCGTCGGTCATGAATGGGGGAAGCATCTGCACCTCTTCATCCATGAAGATGCTGCGTCCGTTTGTGGTGGTAAGGATCCGTTTGCCGTCCACCCAGGTGTCCTGCTTGAGCCACAGGTGGCTGTGTGCGTCGATAATGTTCATAGGCATGGTGAATTACGTTTTTGTTTTTTGCAAAGTTAGGCTTTATTTTCGGGATATGTCAACGCTGTTGTTAAATAAAATGTGGTATTTGATACAGAAGGAGTTACAAAATGCAATACGATTGTAACAAATTAACATTATTTAACACATGAATCTTGCATTTTTTAACTTTTATTTATACTTTTGCTGCGAACCAGACAAAATAACAAAACTAAAGTTATAAATTAAAACCGCACATAACCTGTTTTCCAATAAAACCTAACCAGAAGGAATATTTAGGAGACTACTTTGCAATGAACCGACAATCTAATATGAGCTGACAATCTGCAAGCACAGAATTTGTCAGGAATCCAACGAATCCATCACAACGCACTCTTGAATCTTATCGAATCTAATCGTCTTCTATGAAAGACGGGGAGACTGACCTCGAAAGACCATGTTGCCATACCAATGGTAAACTAATCAAAAACACATATCAATGGAAGGAATAAAATGCAAGGAATGCAGAATTGGGCTCGTCAGTTTGCTACTGGCGGTAGTGTTGAGTGTGCAACCTGTGTCAGCACAGAACACCGTGTTGAAGAACAACCTGCTTTATGA
>OMUD01000224.1 GCA_900314125.1 uncultured Prevotellaceae bacterium
CTTCTTCTTTTTCTTCACAGGATCGCAAGTGAGGTTGCAGCCCAATTTCTTGAAAATCTTGCGGTCAACCTCGCTGAGCATCACCGTGCTGTGCACCTGACATCCCCTCAGCTTAGGGAGCTGCATCAGGGCCAGGCGGCAATTCTCGTCGTGCTGCGAAAGCACGGAGATGGCCACGAGCACCTCATCGGTGTGGAGACGTGGGTTGAAACCACCTAAATATTCAATCTTGGTCTTCTGAATCGGCTCTATCATGCTCTGAGGGATAAGCTTCACGGCATGATCTATGCCGGCCAGATGCTTGGTGGCATTGAGCAGCAAGGCGGCACTGCAACCCAAAAGCGGACTGGAGTGAGCGGTGATGATGGTGCCGTCGTCCAATTCCATGGCGGCGGAGGTGTGGCCACTGCTCTCCAAAAGGGAGTTGGCAGCCACGGTCGTACGGCGGTCGTCCGTCGTGATGCCGGCCTGGTTGAACAGCATCTGGATCTTGCTCACCTCATTCTCGTTGCAGGCACCGTCGGCCAGCTTGTTGGTGGCATCATAATAACGGCGGATAATCTCGTCTTTCGAAGCTTGGCAGCAAACCGCATCGTCGCTGATGCAGAAACCCACCATGTTCACACCCATGTCGGTAGGTGATTTGTAGGGACTCTCACCATAGATGCCCTCAAACAAAGCCTTCAACACTGGGAAAATCTCTATGTCGCGGTTGTAGTTCACTGCCACCTTGCCGTAGGCTTCCAGATGGAACGGGTCAATCATGTTCACATCGTTCAAGTCAGCGGTGGCAGCCTCGTAGGCGATGTTCACCGGATGCTTCAAAGGAAGGCTCCACACAGGGAAGGTCTCAAACTTGGCATAGCCGGCGTGAACACCCCGCTGGTTCTCGCAATAGAGCTGGCTCAGACAAACCGCCATCTTTCCGCTGCCAGGACCGGGAGCGGTCACAATCACCAACGGACGGGTGGTCTCCACATAGTCGTTCTTTCCAAAACCCTCGTCGGAGGCAATCTTTGCCACATTATGTGGATAGCCCTCTATCAGATAGTGGATGTACGATTTGATGCCCATACGCTCCAAACGATGACGGAAAGCATCGGCCGAGCGCTGACCGTCGTAATGGGTGATGACCACCGAACCGACCATGAAACCACGGTCCATAAACTCATCGCGCAGGCGCAGCACATCCTCGTCGTAAGTGATACCCAGGTCGGCACGCATCTTGTTCTTTTCTATGTCTTCAGCACTGATCACGATCACAATCTCAATGCTGTCGCTCAGCTTGCTGAACATCCGCAACTTGCTGTCGGGCTTGAAGCCAGGCAACACGCGGGAGGCGTGATGGTCGTCAAAGAGTTTGCCACCAAGCTCCAGGTACAGCTTACCGTCGAACTGTGAGATTCGCTCGCGGATATGTTCCGACTGGATTCTCAAGTATTTGTCGTTGTCAAAACCAATTCTCATCATTCTTGTATATAGTCTATTTGTGTTTGCTATTCTTTTATTTTCTGCATTCAAGCTCATCTGATGCCAACTGGGTCCGCAGCTCATCCAAGTTGTGGAACTTTCGCTCACGACGGATGAACCGCTCAAGGCTCACCGTCAATTCATGACCATAAAGGTCTTCTGAATAATCAAAGATATGAACCTCTATTGACAGGTCATCACCATTATGGACGGTCGGACGGTGGCCTATGTTCAACATGCCGCGCAGACCAGAGAAGAGGTCTGAACTTATGCGGACGGCATAGACACCATGGGCGGGAATCAATTTTTCTGAAGACACCGAAATGTTGGCGGTGGGATAGCCCAGCTGAGTGCCCACATGATAGCCTTTCACCACTTGCCCCGACAACTGGTAAGCATAGCCCAGGGCTTGGTTCGCCTTGTCCAGTTCGCCAACCTCCAAGAACTGACGGATCAACGAAGAGGACACTGGGCTTGACATGGGCAAGCCATCCTGATTCAGGCGGCTGGCTTGAATCACCTCCATCCCGATTGCACTGCCGTAACGCTGGTAGTCCTCAAAGGAAGAATTTCCACCATGACCGAAGTGATGGTCATAGCCTGTCACCAACGCTTTTACATGAAGCTCACGGAGCAGAATGTCGGACATGAACGACTCAGAAGAAAGGGAGGCAAGCTCTTTAGTGAAAGGTAGCATCGCCACCACATCGATTCCAGCATCCAGCAGTCGCTCCACTTTCTCTTCACTCGTGCTGAGCAGGCGGACATCGGATTCTGGATGGAGCACTGAGAATGGGGATTGCGGAAAGGTGACCGCCATCGAATGTAATCCCCGGGATGCGGAAGCTGAAAGGACGGTGTCGAGCAGGAAGCGGTGACCAAGATGCACACCATCAAAAAAACCGATGGTGGCGACCGAACTGAGAGGTGGAACTGTCAGGATGCCCTTCCTGCTGAATAATTTCATAAAAACAACTTACCTTTGCAAAACTTATTTGCAAAGGTAAGTAAAATATTTGACTTTTCAATCCGTCAATCTCAGTTTTTAGGAATGGATAAACGACAATCATCCATGCCATCAACAAAAAGGGCAGAATTGAAAACCAGCAAAGCCATTGTGCGCACTACGCACTACTTCACCAGCACTTTCTGTGTCTTGCCGTTTCGGCTCACCACATAAATGCCGCGGCGGAGCTCTGAAGCGGAGCGAACGTCCAGCTTGCGGCCACTCAGGTCGTAGATGCCGTCCATAACGGTCACACCACCTTCCGCCATCACATCCTCTATGCCGGTGGCATCCGAAGCAAAGTCGGTCACACGGGTAGCTTTAGAATACAGCAGTTCCACATCATCCTTGCTCAAAGCACGGTCGTAGATGATGAGGTCGTCGTAGTCGGCCTCTGCGGTGGCTATTCCGTTGCCATAACCGATATTGAAATAGCTGGCGGTCGAAAGTGTCTTGAGCACCAACGAATAGTCGAAGTCGGCGGCCACATTACCCATGGTAGAGGCAAACACCTTCGAGCGCTTCAACTTGTTCACATACACGTTGATACCATCTTCAGCACTGATGGTCATCACCACATGCGACCACTTGTCCTTCGGTATGTCAGTCTTGGCTGTCTTCGGATAGTTGATGGCGAAGGTGTCAGTCTGGTTCGTATAACCCACATAGTCGTTCGACGTGATGAACAAGCGGGAGTTGTTGGCAATAATCGAAGGAAGCTTCTCTGTGAAGGCCCACAGCGTTCCGAACCAGTTGTCGTCGGTGCGCTTCACCCACAGGCTGATGGTGGCACCCTTCAGGTCTGGATGGTCAAGCAGCGGGTTAGGCATGCGCAGGTAGCCGGCTTTCTTGTCATCCTGGGTGCCACCCTGAACATGCACCACCTGACCATTCATCAAACCGTCCTCGGCCAAGTTCGGATTCACCCCGTTGGTCATTCTTGCCAAAGTGGCTTTCTCACTTTCGTTCAGACGGTTCACGATTGGTAAATTGTCAAAGTCGTAGTAAGCAAGCATTCCAGAAGTGTAGTCACCCTCAAGATGGTCGTCGGCCTTTGCCTTCACGGTGTAGGCTGCCTCATAGCGGTAGTTTTCAGCCGTCAGACGGTTCGTCATCGTCAACTCCACGGTCTCGTCGGTAGGGTTATACCTTCCGGTGTTCGACACCACTTCTGGATTCGACGACACCCAGTCGTAAGTCACACCAAACCAAGTCTCACTCGTCAGATCCAGGTTCTTCGATATCGTCATACGGTTCGTGATTGGAGTGCTCACCTTTGGCAGGTTATAGGCGATGGCATATTTAGGCTGCATCTTCACTGCCCAAATTCCGGTGCCGGCAGTGGAAGAAGCGGTGATGGACACCGACTTCAGGGTCGTGCCGTCGTACATCTGCTCCAACACCACACCTGAATAGGTCGTGCTGCCCAGGCGCAGTTTGATATAGCCCGTCCCTTCTTCCATGCTCCAGGTGCCAGTGTAAGCACCCGTCACCGTACCGTTGTCAAGCAGTTTCACCTCCACTGGAGTCACGCACTGAAGATTGGCGTTATCCAACTTATAGCGGATTTCTGTCAACTGATATGTGCCGGATATCTCCTGGTTGGTGAACTTGCAGCTGGATTTGATGGAGTCGTCGGTCAACGTCTCACCGTTGTACTCGAACGGAGCTGCCACCAGCCACCCTTCCTTGTTGGTGAACAACTGGCGGACACGTACCTGATGGCCTTCACCGCCATTGTTGAAGCGAGTGTGATAAACCACAAAAGCACGGCCTTTGCCATCCACTATGGCAGAGTTGTGACCCTGAGCCACCTGACCAACAGTCTGGAAACCAAGGTTGTTGTGAGCGGTGACGAGCAAGTTGCCACGAGTCTCAGCGTCACC
>OMUD01000221.1 GCA_900314125.1 uncultured Prevotellaceae bacterium
TGTGGTGGAGATAGGGGCCTATGCATTTTCTGGGAGGGTGGAGCTGACGTCGGTCGATATTCCAGACCGCGTGACTGCCATCGGTGCTTACGCCTTCTATGGATGCAGACAGTTGAGGGAAGTGCGGCTGCCGCAATATCTTTCCAGCATTGGCTCCAGGGCATTTTTCTTCTGTTCCATTCTGCATAAAGTGAAAGCAGAAAATCCCGTCCCTTCTCCTATTGCAACTGACGCTTTTCAGCCTGCGGCATACGAGCGGGTGGTGTTAACTGTACCAGTGGTGACTGACGAGGCTTATCGCTCCACGGAAGGATGGCGACAGTTCAGGCAGATTCTCACGGAATAGTCACATCTTATAAGGTTCATGCCGTCTTTGGGCTTCATGCCTTGTCATCCAAATCATACGAAGAGCCGCAGTTCAGGCATTGCTGTCCTGACTGCGGCTCTTTGTTGCTGTATATGGTGCTTCCTTACTGGAAGTCTGTATCAAGTCCACCTTGGTTTTGAGGTTGGGCGACAACCGGTTTTGCTGGCGGAGCCTGCTGTGGTTGCTGTTGAGGCGTTGCTGGTGCGGGGTGGGCCGTTGTGGCTGCGGGTTGTGCCGGCTGAGGCGTTGCGTTTTGCTGACCAGCTGCGTTTGTGTTGCTTCCGGCATTGGCTGAATGGCTTTCTTCGTTTCTTGCCGGCTGTTCAGGCTGTTCGTTTCTTGGCTGGTCTTTCCTGCTTTCGCTGTTTTTCGGTTGTTCTTTCCTCTTTGACTCGTTGTTGGCGGGTTTAGGCTGGCTTGCCTGTTTGGCCGCGTTGGCTTCTTGGTATTTCTTCATCACCTTGTTGATGCTGTCCTGACGTTGGATTGCAGCCTGTATAGAGTCGCGCTTCTCCTCTCCGTAGGTTTTTTCATCAAAGTCGTTATATTCATCAGTGCTTTTGATCGTCTTCTTCTCCACGGTCACGTCCTTGTTTTTCTGCTCCTTCAGTCCCGGCACCACGATGAAGAGTCCAATGAAGGAGATGGCGATGAGGGCGAGCATGATTTTCACCCAAGGGAACTTTTTCTTTTCTGTTTCCTCTCCGGGAACGTCAGCCTTGAAGTTGCCGGTTTTCACGTTGATGGCCTCCTTTGCGTTGAGATTGACGTAGTTGGATACGTTGCTTCTTGACGACAGCTCGTCGTTCCTCAATGTAGCATCGCCTTCCTCAGCTAAGACGTTCTCCACCCTCAGCAGGTATGCTGAGTGGTTGTCTTTGTTGTCGAGTGTGGCGGAGATCAGTCGTTGCTGCTTCACGGCGTCGGTGTTGTCGCTGGAGAGGATTCCTGCGATGTCGTCCTCTTCCATCTGTTCCAGCATTCCGTCGGTGCAGAGATAGAAATAGTCGCCAGGCTGGATGTCTGTGGTGTTGACCCCATCGGCGGAGAGGCGGTTCTCTTCACCCGGCATCATGGCCCTGGTGATGATGTTCTTCTTAGGATGGCTCTGCATCTGTTCGAAAGTGATCTCCCCGCTCCTGAAAAGGTCGAACACGAGCGAGTGGTCTCTCGACATGTAGAGTATTTTCTTCTGTGCAGGTCTAATGTGGTAAATTCTGCTGTCGCCCATGTGTGCCATGAAGCATCCTCCCTTGTGGAAGACGAGCATGGTGAGCGTGGTTCCCATCTTTTTCGCAGCGCCATTGTCTTTCTCGTCGAGTTGCTTGTAGGCTTGCTCAATGGCCTTCTCTAACATCTCTTCGTCGAAGATGGTGTCGTCGCTGATCATGGAGTTGATGGCTTGCGCCAAGGTCTCGCACACCGTTTTGCTTGCCACTTCGCCTTTCTCATGTCCGCCCATTCCGTCGCACACAATGAAAACCCTGGAATCGGCATTTGCTTCTCCCGGTGCAGGGTAGATATAGTCTTCCTGATTGGCACGTTTCCCGATTTCGTAGATAAATTGAGGTGCTGCTAATTTGATTTTCATAAAAAGTCAGTTGATGGTGATTTCCAGCCTTTTGACCAGTGCTTGGCTTTGGGCTGCAGTCTTGAATTTACAAAGGTAGGTATTTTTTTTTATATTGCAAACTTTATTTTTCGATTCTGTAGATGACAACCGACCGTCCCATGGTGATTTTTGCACCGTCGAGCAGTACGACTTCATCTCTTTCCTCCACTGGCATGTCGTTGACGGCAAGTCCGTTTTTAGCATCGGCACATCTGAGTGTGCAGACTGTGTTTCCAGTGATGTCCTTTTTCCTGGTGATGACGGCGTGGTGACGTCCCATATACATGTCGGTGGTAGGAAGCTGTATGTCGGCATGGGATGTGGATGCCTGCCTTCCGATGATGTTCTCATCTTTCTCGATAGGGTATTTTCTTCCGTTGAACTCGATGCATGCCTTGAGGTTTTCCCCCAGGGTTCCGTATATAGTATCTCCTGAGTCGTCTGTGGCAGGAGCTGTTTTCGTTGGTCCTGCCGATTCTTCCAAGAAACTGACGATGATGCTGTTTCCGCATTTAGGACATTGTATCTGTCTGACAGCCACTTGTTTCTTGTTCGGAATCTTGAGCAGCTGGTTGCAGCTTGAGCAGTTGATGATTTTCTCGTTGAGCATGATTCTTCGTTGGATTGTTATATTGTTCTTTCAAAATATCTATTTGTTCAAATCTCTTGTGTTGTATTTTCAGTGTCAGCAGTGTATCTCACCACCTCATCACGGTCATGTTGTCGTTGAAGTTTCCCCACATGACCGGGTGCTGGTTGCGCCTGGTCTTGGCTCTGACCTTGCCACTGACATATTCGAAAAGCTCCCTGGCGGTGATGTGTCGGTCATTGTTGGCATCGGCCAGCCCCTTGAGCCCCTTTCCCAGGAAATAAGTGAACACGCTGTTGTCCATTCCCAGTATTTCCCTCGATGGTTCAGAAGTGCGTGAAGAGAGGAAGAACATGATGTCGATGCTCTCGTCCCCGCCTTTCCTGTTGTTGTTTCTCATCGAGCCCGACATGCATGCGTCAGCAAACACGATTCTCTTTCTGGAATGGCTGAGTTTCATGCTTTGTGTAATGGCGGAGTACGACATGGGGGCGTTATAGCATCTGAATGCTCCTTTGTCGCCATGACCACTGAAGAATAGGATGACAGCATCGTCTGCTCCAGCTTTCTGATAGACGCTTCTCATGGTGTTGACCACGTTGCTGACTGTCGCATTCTTGTTGAGCAGGCAGTGGACCTCAGCATTGCCATTCCTTCTGAACACATTGGCGATATACGAAGCATCACGGTGACTGACAGTCAGGTCGTTCATATATCCAGGGTAGTCGCTGATTCCAACGCATATAACATAGTTCTTGGCGTATGCTTTTGAAGCACACGCCAAGTACAATGCAAAGATTATGATATTCAGGAATTTCTGCATAGGCTTTGAGGCAATGTCGGATTTTGTTTGGAGTTATTTCACCTCGTGTCAGATGATGTCAGCTGTGTCGGCGTCGGACACATAGTCTGGCATGCTATCATCAGAAGTGCTGTAATCATTGGATGGCATCATGGTGTCGTACATGCTGTCGTTGTCGGCTCCCATATCACTCATGTCGCTGATGATGGCGGCGATGGCGTTCAGCCCATCGTTATCATCGATGGTATCGATGTCAAGCGGCATATTTTCGTCTGGGGCGAGAAGGTCGTCCAAGCTGTTTTCCATCGCAATGATCTGTGGCTGTTCGTCGAAGTCGGAATTGACGCTTTCAATGATTTCCACGTCGTCGTCATCAATGGCGATCACATGGTCGTCGGTGTCGTCGTAGGCACCACCTTCGGCTATGTGGTCATTCACCACATCACCCTCTGTGAATCGCACGTGGTGGTGAGGAGTGTGTTGGTAGTTGGCGAGATAGTTGGTCTGTGCCGCCTCCTGCACTGCCACATTGGTGAATTGTGCCTGTTCGCCATGGCTGAGTGAGTGCCATTCTGCCTCATTGAACGTGCCATAGACTCCGCCTCTCCAGCAGAATGCGGCTCCGCTGCCCAACTCTGCCCGTGCTGTGGCGAAAGCCTCTGCGAAGGACAGGTCATCGTCAAGGATGATGATGTTGACAGGATGCTCTTCTATTCCAACTCCTGTATATGTGTGGGCGTTGTTTGCCTCTTCAATTGTTGATACGATGTCTTCCTCTTGGATGTGGTGGTCTGGTGCTGTCTGCCTGGATGGCGTGTTCAGGTGGGCGTTGTCGAAATGGCTGTCGTCACTTCTGTGGCTTGCAGCCGCCTCTGGTGCGTGTTGGCTTTGGGTTGCTCTTGACGTAGGGGTTGCAGGTTCAGCCAAAGTGTTGTCGATTTTGCTTTGGGCCGGCAGTCCTACAGGCTCCCCGTTCTCATCCAGGAGCACAGGATCGTTGTTGATGGTCTCAACGGGTTTCTCCACCTGTGCGCTGTCGGCTGCCTCGGCGCCTGCAAGGAGTGCTTCGCTGTCGTCGCCCTTAATGGCTCCACTGGCATACAGGGAACCGCCAGCCACCAACAGCCCGAAAGTGCCTCCAATGGAGAGCTCTTTCCATGTCTTGCCCTTGGATTCCTCCACTTCTGGTTTGTCCATATTGATGGACACATCATTCAATTCATTACCCATCTCTTCGTTTGCGAAGTAAGTGGTTTCATTCGTTTCTTTTTTCATAATTCCTTCGTTTTTTTGATTTCGCTGCAAAGTTATGCGATTTGTCTGAGATGGTCAATCTTTGAAAGCACCAATCCACGAAATGGTGGGATTAAGTTATGAAATGCCCTTTTTCCGTTTTTTCTTTTTTTAGGACACTGTCACGATTTTCTGAACTTTGCCTTGCATTTGACGCACTCGCCCGTCCGCAGGAGGATGTCGTAGGAATTGGCGAAGCCGAAAAAGTACCCACACTGTGGGCAGACATAGGCCTGCTGGAATTTGTCCTTACGCTTTTTCTCTTCCTTGATGGCTTTTCCTGGGTTGATTGCGTCTGGACCGAAAGTGAGGACTACCGCCAGTGCCGCCACCACATAGAGTGCGATCCTGATGGTGTTCACACTGCCGGCTTCGAGTCCCATGTCGATGAAAGAGATGACGATGGCTGCCATGGTGAGCAATCCAGAGAGGCCCTTGAGTGCGTTTTTCCTCACCATCTTCGCCCTGGCACGCTCTTGTTCCCTTTCAAAACTGTCCCACACTTGCTTCAAGTGTGAGACACTGATGAGTCTGGGCAGTTTGAGGAATGAGGTGTCGAGTCTGAACCGCTCTCCTCCAAGCTCAACCACGTCGTCGGCTGAGATTTCCTTCTGTGCCACCGGTATTCCATTGACATACGTGACGTTCCGAGGGTTGAGATTGGTGATGGCGGCGGTTCCGTCGTCATTTTTATAGATGACACAGTGTTCCCTGCTGACCGACATGGGCACATCGGCCTGGAGTGCCGAACGTCCGGCGACAGTGATCTTCAGTTTGTTGCTTTCGGCATCTCTGCCTATCAGTATTTCTTGTGTAGCCACAATAGGTGTTTGAATATAACAGAAAAATTACAAAGGGTGAGGAGGTGCAGGGGGGGTCAGTGCACCTTCTCCGCCATTTTTTTTACAAATAATTCCTTCACGGTCTTGAGCGCCTCCTTGGATGCTGGCAAGGTGAAGGTGAACCGCTCGAAGTCGGAAAGTACGAGTTTCTGCTTGGCGATGTGGATTTGGCAGATGAAACGGATGTTGACGATGTATTTTTTGCCAATACGCATGAACACCGGCATGTTCTCCTGAGGCTGATGGCTGAGCACCTGTTGCGTGTTAGAGAGGTTCATGCCGAGCACAGCCTTCATCTGGTTCACCGTGAAGATGTTGGTGTAGTTGGCATCGGCTTCGAAATAGACCACCTTGTTGAGGTCGATTCTCAGCAGTTCGTCACGGTTCTGGAAGTATATCCATTTCGGTGTGTCCATCTTCTTCGTTTTTGTTGGTGTCTGCGTTTTCTGTAGGTGTGGGAGTGTTGGAATCCGCTGTGTCCAGCGCCTCTTGACTTTCAGACTGTTCAGGAGCGGTTTCGGATTGAACTGAGGAGGTCGGTCCGCTTTGTTCAGGCTCGTCGCCGCTGATGACATCGTCGTTCGACAGGATTTCGAGGTCGTCGGGGTCGTTGATGATGTCGGGCATCACTTCATGCTCTTCCTCTGGCTGACCTTTGGCTGCTTCCTCTTTAGCCTGCTCAATGATTTCGCTGTAATCGGTATCTGGCTGCACCTCCCTTCCCGTGAGGTTTTTGTGCTCTTTCAGGAGGAAGTCAATCTTTCCGCTGAGCACTTCGAGCCGTTCAGCTGCTTTGATAAGATCCTTCACGGCATATCCCCTCTCAATATCCGCTTTCTTGGTCGATGCATGCCATGAGGAGATGCTGCTGTCGAGTTTCTGTTTTTTCATCGTGAGTATTCCGATGCGTTCGCGCTGCTCTTCAGCTTGCTGGTGAACATACTGGATTTGGAAGTCGATGAAACGGCCAATATTGCTCCTGACTTCAGCCATGTTGAAAATCGTAGCCACGGAGGCGTCGTCCTTGCTTCCAATGCGGGATATGATGGGAAGGTCGTCGATGAGTTGCTGTCTTGCTGTTCCCACTCCGTCCTTGGCGATGACTTTCATAATCTCGATGTAGAAGTTGGCGATGTTCTCCATCTCTCCGTAGGTGTCGTCGATTCCGTCAGAACCCAGAAAGACCGCTACTGGGAAATTTCCGTCGCCTTGGTAGCAATATCTGAATTCGTTGATGGCATCGCTGTCGCAAATTGAGGTGGTCTTGTTGAGAAAGCATCGCTCATCCCATGGGATAGGCTCATCCCACACCTGCTCCAATCCATGGAGGTTGGTGTCGTGATGGAACGAGAGGCATTTCCCATCGCCGAGATGGAATGCGAACCAGTATTTGTTGGTTTGCACATAGGCCATGAGTGTGCATCCATACTGTTTGTTGAGCGTGGACGTCTGTTCGGTCTTGACGAGGTTCTCCGTGAATTCATCGAGATATTTTTGTGGCACATGCTCCAACTCCCACTCACTGAGCGGCGTCTGTTTGGCGTGTTCCTCGATTTTTTCGTTCCAAAGGGTGATGATGCTGGCAAAAAGCTGTCGGAAGTGTTTGTCCACGTCATTGAGCTTTTTCTCGGTCTGAGTGACCACTCCCTCCGCTGTGTATGGCAATCCCTTGAAGAGTTTTGCGTCGGTGTTTTTGACAAAGTCCTTCACGGCCTGTACGATAATCTCAGTAGCAAACTGTGAACCGAACTGGCTTCTGAAATAGCGTTCCCCGCCATGTCCGTCGCAAACGACGGCAATGGCCATCTTATCGTCCACCTCGCTGTATGCATAGTCCTGACAGGGCTTCTCGCTGTCTTTGTGGCTCTCTCCTTGGCAGAACACATGGATGTTGTTGACCGTCATGATGTTGAAGGGTTGATTTAAAAAACTGTTCTGATTTAATCCCAATAGTCGTCGGCAGCCGGTGCCGGGTCGGCAGCAGTGTTGGCTCCATCGACGTTCTCAATTTGCTGTTTGATTTCCTCCACCACTTGGTCTTGCTTGGTGGTGTCGGTGGCAGAAGTGCTCTTACTTCCGATTTGTGAGGAAGTGACGGCCACGATGCGGATGATTTGCTTGAGCGCTTCGATGTTGTGAACTTCGATGACAGCTTCGAGGTTGCCTGTGAATTTCTTGAGTTCATCCTTGTCGGCGTCGTCTCCGATGGCGATGGCGATTTTGATGGCTGCCTTGAACCAGTTGTTGGTCTTGAGTTTCTCAATTCCCTGGTCGAAGTTGTCAGTGGCGCCACCGTCGCTGAGCAGGATGATGGCAGGGGCGTATGAACCGCTTGCCGACTTCATGAATCCATTGCGGTGCATCACTTTCTCCAACTCGCAGCAAGCTTCTCCGAGCGAGGTGAGACCGCTGGCTTTCTGCTCTTGCCAAACGAAGTCTTCAGCATTCTTAGGCTCGTCGTAGAGCCAGGATGTGCCACTTGAAAACTGCAGTGCGGCGATTTTGATTTCCGCATCTGGGTTGGTGTTTGATATCTCACTGATCATCGGCAGGATGTTGGTGATGGCGTCGTTGAGGGCACCAATTTTGTTTCCTGCCATACTTCCTGACGTGTCGGCCATGAAGAATAATGTCATCGTTCGTCTTGGAACGCTCTCTACATCAATTAAGCTCATAGTATTTTTATTTAATGATTTTGTAATTGTTTTCTAAATTATGCTTGGGGCGATTGCCTTTATTCTTTATATAATAATGTGTATTGCTGTTGACCTTATATTTATTTACATCATGTTTTGCGTATTGACGCATTGGCTCTCAGTTATTTCACTTCTGCCTTGGCGTTTGGAGCGCCTTCGATCGACGAGCCGAATGAAATCTTCAGTCCAGGGCGGGCAGGGAGGAAGTCGTTGACGTTGACCACCCTGATTTTTCCACTTGGTGTTTCCACGCTCCAGCTGTTGTTCGACACGTTCTGCAGCATCATCTCTCCGTTGGTGGCCGTCTGTATTTTCATATCGACGATGTTGTCCATGTCGATGAATACATTCGTCCCAGGAGTAAGCACGATGGACCTGTCGGCTAATGCAAGTCTGCGTGTGATGTCGAACGATGCACCGCATTCCATACACTTCGCAGTGTTTGACGAGCTGTCGACAAACGTCTCCTGTCGGCATTTGGGGCAGAACACGAGGCTGTCGCGCACCTTGGCTATGATTTTCTCCCATTCCTGCTCAATGAGGCGTGACTGAGGATTTTTCAACTTCTGCTGGCTGAGCTGATCGGCAAAGGTGTCGCGCAGCAGCTGAGGGAAGGCTGGCCAGCGACGGATGACGTTGGTGTGCACGCCGCGTACCGGAAGGTTGGAGTGGTCGTCTTTATCGTAGATGAACAGTGCCTCGCTTCCATAAAATTTCTTCTCGTTTCCTTCCGTCATGCACGGGCAGGCAGCCACTTTGGCTCCTTCAAGTGGGTGGTTGAGGTAGATAAGCATGAAAAGGATGACGGTGAGAGAGAATCGGTCGCTGAACTTGTCGGGAATGCCTCCAGCCACGATCTCAGGGGCCATATAGCGTGCTTTGCCCATGATTCCCGACTTCTCGCCTTGAGGAAACACGTTGTCGTTGTCGCAGATAAGCACGTCGCCATCCTCAGGCCGTATGAAGAAGTTTCCATCGTTCAGGTCCTGATAGCTATATCCAAAACGGTGGAGCAACTTGAATCCGTTGCAGATTTTCATGGCGGCCGCAAGAATGGCAGAAACGGACTTCATCTGATGGCGTGCCAGGAGATACTGGCCGAATTCATAATAGCCCGATGGCCTCAGTTTCATCACATAGCCATAGCTGCCATTCTCCTTGACGGTGAGGAACTCAGGCCAGATGAATGCGTCGGACGGAGCGCCGGCATCCACGTTTTTTTGCAGGTTTTTGTAGAATTTGTCGTCTGGCGGGATATGATACCATTTCAACGCCATTTTCTTTCCTGCCAGGTCCACTTTGTAAACGGTTCCCTGACCTCCCCGTCCGAGCTCCTCTATGACGGTGCATGTCATCCCACCAGTGGTGAGATGAACGGTTTGTCCTTTTTTCAAATCCATGATATTATCGTTACTTAGAATTGTCGTTTTCTTCTCAGAATCCACCACCTCCGAAAGAAAACTCATTGGCGGTGGTGATTTGTCCGATGCGCTGTCCGCAATGAGGACAACTCGATGCTCCCTCATAGTAGCAGAAGAATTTCCCGCAATTGCCGCATTGCACAAATTCCTGTCCTCCGCAGTGAGGACAGAAGTTGAATCCAGGATCCACGCTGATGGCTCCCTTCACCTGCTGGCGGTCAAATCCTTCCTTCACGGCCTGGTCCTTGCTGATCTTGAAGGCCCAGACAAATTTGTACTGTCCTCTTGCCACGGGATCAACAGATATGCCGAAATATTGGCGAGTCCTTGCACAAGCTGCAAAGACGGCGAACGCATCTTTACTTACTTTTGTGATTTCCATATCAAAACCTTTTTGCAAATATAGCAAAAGCCGAGAGAAGAACAAAACAAGTTCACTTGTTTTTTGTTCCGAGGCGGCAAATATTCGGCGGAGCCAAATATAGCAAAAGCCGAGAGAAGAACAAAACAAGTTCACTTGTTTTTTGTTCCGAGGCGGCAAATATTCGGCGGAGCCAAATATAGCAAAAGCCGAGAGAAGAACAAAAGAAAAAATGGGAATAGTCGGGTGTAAGTCGCAAATATTTCGTAACTTTGCAAAAATTTTCAGAATTAACGAATTATCAGATTCAAATTTTAAGGTAAAAAATGCAGGACATCAGAAACATTGCTATCATCGCACACGTTGACCATGGAAAAACCACATTAGTTGACAAAATGCTCATGGCTGGAAACTTGTTCAGGGAGAACCAGCAGACTGGCGACTTGATTCTCGACAACAATGAGTTGGAGCGTGAACGTGGTATAACCATCCTCTCAAAGAATGTGTCAATCAACTACAAAGGGGTGAAGATCAATGTGATAGACACTCCGGGACACAGCGACTTCGGTGGTGAGGTGGAGCGTGTGCTGAACATGGCAGACGGATGTATCCTGCTGGTGGATGCTTTCGAGGGTCCGATGCCTCAAACGCGCTTTGTGCTTCAGAAAGCGCTTGAAATCGGTTTGAAACCGGTTGTTGTGGTGAATAAGGTTGACAAACCTAACTGCCGACCTGAAGAAGTGTATGAAATGGTGTTCGACCTGATGTGCAACCTCAACGCCACAGAAGACCAGTTGGACTTCCCTGTGGTTTATGGTTCTGCCAAACAAGGCTGGATGGGGGAGGACTGGTCGAAACCGACGGATAATATCGAGTATCTGCTCGACACCATCATCAAGACCATCCCGGCTCCAGAGCGTCTCGAGGGCACTGCGCAGATGCTCATCACCTCTCTGGATTATTCCACCTATACCGGGCGAATCGCCGTCGGACGTGTTCACCGCGGTACATTGCGAAGCGGCATGAACGTGACCATAAGCCATCGTGACGGCAGTCAGGAGAAGACGAAAATCAAGGAACTCCACACCTTTGAGGGGATGGGACACCGCGCCACTGAAAGTGTGTCGAGTGGTGACATCTGTGCCGTCATTGGTTTGACAAACTTTGAAATCGGCGACACGGTATGCGACTTTGAGGAGCCGGAAGCGCTTCCTACCATCAGCATTGACCAACCGACCATGTCGATGCTCTTCACCATCAACAACTCTCCGTTCTTCGGCAAGGAAGGCAAGTTCTGCACCAGCAGGCACATAGCCGACCGTCTGGCCAAGGAGCTGGAAAAGAACCTGGCGCTGAAAGTGGAACAGAAGGCCGACACCACCGACCAATGGATTGTGAGCGGTCGTGGCGTGCTCCATCTATCGGTACTGGTGGAGACGATGCGCCGCGAAGGTTATGAGCTGCAGGTTGGTCAGCCTCAGGTGATTTACAAGACCATCAATGGACAGAAATGTGAGCCGATAGAGGAGTTGACCATCAATGTACCAGAGGAGTTCTCTTCAAAAATGATTGATATGGTGACTCGCCGAAAGGGTGAGATGTACTCCATGGAAGTTCAGGGCGACCGTGTGAACATTGAGTTTGAGATACCTTCACGAGGTATCATTGGTCTGCGTACCAACGTGCTGACAGCCAGCCAGGGAGAGGCCATTATGGCACATCGATTCAAGAACTACCAGCCCTACAAGGGTGAGATCAGCCGCCGTACGAACGGCTCTATGATTTCGATGGACACTGGTACTGCAGTGGCCTACGCTATAGACCACCTTCAGGACCGTGGAAAGTTCTTCATCTATCCTCAGACCGAGGTGTATGCCGGCATGGTGGTGGGTGAGCACGTGCATGAGAAAGACTTGGTGATCAATGTGACAAAGACTAAGCAACTCACCAACGTCCGTGCCTCCGGAACAGATGAGAAGGCACGTATTATCCCGCCTATTGAGCTTTCCCTGGAGGAGGCGCTCGAATATATCAAGGAAGACGAATACGTGGAGGTTACACCGAAGAGCATGCGTATCCGCAAGATTATCCTCGACCATCTGGAGCGCAAACGTGCCAACCGCGAGGAGTAACCCTTAAAGGTGGTTCGCTCAGGAAAAGATGGGATAAAAAGTCAATCGACAAGGCATGAATGCCGTTGAAAATCAAAAAAATGCCTTTTTGCTTTGGTGTTAGAAATATTTTTTGTAACTTTGCATCCGTTTTCGGAAAATCCGAATCATTTGATGACGTAACCCGTTGTGATTAAGGCGGCAGGCGTCGGAAAGATGTAATATTAACTTATTTATTAATCAACATTATGTATTTAGATTCAGCTAAAAAGCAGGAGATTTTCAGCCAGTATGGCAGTGGAGCCACTGACACCGGTTCTTGCGAGAGCCAGGTTGCCCTCTTCACTTATCGTATCAACCACCTCACTGAGCACATGAAAGAGAACCACAAGGACTATTGCACCAACCGTTCTCTCGTGAAGCTCGTAGGTCAGCGTCGCCGTCTGCTCAACTACCTCAAGCGTAAGGACATCACACGCTATCGTGCAATCGTGAAGGCACTCAACCTCCGTAAGTAATTTCCTGCGGAAAATCCAAATCATAAGGCCACACTCTTTCGAGTGTGGCCTTTTTTAGTTTCTTACAAAATTTTTCTGCCAATATACAGACAGAATCTGGCACCCTATTTTGAGTAAAGCATGTTTTTTTGTGTTTTTTTTGTGTTTCTCATTTTTTTGTTTTCTTTTTTTGCTACATTTGCAAATAACTATTAAACAACTAACTATCTGTATTAAACCATTCAGAATGAAAACACTAATGCAACGATGCCTTCTCACCGTATTCTTTTTGCTGATGAAACAGCTTCGGGCACAGACACCGGGGCTGATGTTTCCAGCGATGAATATGCCGATGGTGGTGAGGTTTACGTGAAAGCTCGCAACTGACCCACGCTCTTATGATCAGGCATCTATTGCTGCTCATTATCTCCTCCTTTCTGTCTGTAGGGTGGGGAGTGGCGGATGCCCGTGCTCAGCGAAGTGAGGGAATTGACCGACCGTTGCAACTGGACCGCCGATACGCTGAACGGGGTGAGTGGCTATAAGGTGACAGGACCGAATGGCAACAGCATCTTTCTTCCCCGCGCTGGATATCAGACATCGACCGAGCGTCTGTCGGCGGGACATGATGGCTACTATTGGTGCGGCTCGCTCAACCGTTCGAAACCGTCATCGGCCTACAACCTCAATTTCAGTGGCTATGCCGCGGAATGGAGCGCCAACCGTTCCATGGGTTTTTCAATAAGAGCAGTCAGACCTAAAAAAAACTGACGTTTCTCTTCGTCTGATTCAAACTATTTTGTAAATTTGTGAGCGTTTTAAAACAATTGAAAACTGATAACTAAAAACTGAATAACATGGATGAAGTAAAACCTTACGTGATTGGTGTGGACCTTGGAGGTACGAACACCGTGTTTGGAATTGTGAATCAGCGTGGAGAGATTTTGTTCGACGACTCCATACGCACTCAGTCGTATGCCACGGCTGAGGAATTTGTGGAGGCTGGCGTGGCCTGTCTGAAACCGCTCATCGAGAAAGCCGGTGGAATCGGAAACATCAAGGCCATGGGAATCGGAGCACCTAACGGAAACTTCTATTCAGGAGCCATTGAATATGCTCCTAATCTGCCATGGAAAGGGGTGGTGCCGCTGGCCGACATGTTCAGCAAGGCGCTCGGCATTCCTGTGGCGCTGACCAACGACGCCAATGCGGCTGCCATGGGCGAGATGATTTATGGCGTGGCACGTGGCATGAAGAACTTCATCGTCATTACTCTAGGAACCGGAGTGGGGTCAGGTATCGTGATCAACGGTCAGCTGGTGTATGGTCATGACGGATTTGCCGGTGAGCTGGGACATGTGACGATGGTCCGTGGCGAGGAAGGCCGCCTCTGCGGTTGTGGTCGCAAGGGGTGTCTTGAGGCTTATTGCTCCGCCACTGGTGTGGCGCGCACAGCCCGAGAGATGTTGGCAAAGACCGACCGCCCGAGCCTGCTCCGCGAACTGGACCCGGAAAAGATTGAGTCGCTCGACGTTTCAATTGCTGCAGGTAAGGGTGATGAGCTTGCGAAAGAAATCTTCAACTTCACAGGCCACATGCTTGGTGCAGCCTGCGCAGACTTCACCGCCTTTTCCTCCCCTGAGGCATATATCTTTTTCGGTGGACTGTGCAAGGCGGGCGACCTCATCATGAAACCGATTGAGGAAGGCTACAACGAGCATGTGATGCCGATATTCAAGGGGAAGGCAAAGTTCCTCGTGTCAGGACTGATGTCGATGAACGCCGCTGTGCTCGGTGCGAGTGCGTTGGGATGGGACATTCAGTAACGCTGCATACATGAAATAAATTGGGGGAATGCCAGAAGGAAGGCATTCCCCCTTGTTTTTTCCAATGGAGGACAATGAGCGTTTTTACCTTGTCATGGCAGCCGCAGTCGTCAATCTGTCAGTTTCTGCCCGTTTGCACGTCCCGTTTCGTCCGTCCTTCCTCACTTTTTTCGATTATCGTTCTTTATTCTTCATTTTATTTTGTATCTTTGCATGATTTTCGTATAATTATTTGTTTCATCGTGGTTTTCCTTTTGGAGTGTGAAAAGACGGTGAAACGCAACGTCGAACAGTAAAAAGCATCCGAGTGAATCCCATTTATTGGTTTCAGAACATAGGCTTTCTCAACATGATTATCAAGGGCATGATAATCGGTGTGGTCGTGTCGGCTCCAATGGGTCCGGTGGGAATACTTTGTGTGCAGCGTACTTTGAACAAAGACCGCTGGTGCGGTTTTGTCACGGGACTGGGGGCTGCTTTGAGCGACATCATCTATGCGCTGATGACTGGTTTCGGCATGTCGTTCATCATGGACACGATCGAATCACCCACTGTGGCGTTCTGGATCAAGGTGGTGGGTAGCGTGTTGTTGTTCCTCTTCGGCCTATTCACCTTCAAGTCGAATCCGATAGAACGGGTAAAGCCTGTGTCGCACAATAAAGGTACGCTCTTCCATAATTTCATCTCAGGCTTCCTGGTCACGATATCCAATCCTCTCATCATATTCCTTTTCATCGCCATGTATGGTCAGATGACGTTCATCCTGCCCGACAGTCCGTTGCTCCAGATCATCGGCTACCTCTTCGTGATTGTGGGTGCCGTGGGGTGGTGGTTCCTGCTGACATGGCTGATCGACAAGGTGCGGAACAAATTCAATGTGCGCGGAATATGGCTGATCAACCGGATTATCGGTTCGGTGGTGATGCTGGTGTCCGTACTGATTCTGCTGCACACTGTGCGCGACTACTTCAAATTCGTGATATAAAGTCTGGAGACAGGTGTGGGAAGATGTGGGATGCTGTGGTCTCCGCATCTTTTTTCGTTCCATAGCTCCCGTCAGACCAATCTCAATAGATCCATTAACCAATATGCTCATCAGTCAGAAACTCAAACAGGAGAACATCGCAGAATACCTCCTTTATATGTGGCAGGTGGAGGACCTTATACGTGCTAACCATCTCAACATCGATGAGTTGGAAGCCAACTACATTTCCCGCTTCCACCTCCCCACAGCCGAACATGCCGAGATGAAGGAGTGGTATGAGAACCTGATTGAGATGATGAGGAGTGAGGGAGTGGCGGAGAAAGGACACATCCAAATCAACAAGAACATCCTGGTGTGGCTCACCGACCTTCACCTACAGTTGCTCAAATCTCCAAAATATCCGTTTTATTCTGCCACCTATTACAAGGCGCTTCCGCTGATTGTGGAACTCCGCCGAAAGGCAGGCGATGAGCAGACAGGCGAATTGGAGACCTGCTTCAATGCCCTCTATGGACTGATGATGCTTCGGCTTCAGGGGCGTCCCGTGAGTGAGGACACATCTCGAGCGATGTCCACAATCTCCCAATTCATCGGCATGCTTTCCGACTACTACAAAAAAGACAAGGCCGAGCCACTTGAGTTTTAGAACAGGCTGGCAACATGAGAATAAGTTGCCGTTACCTTCTTATCAATAAGTATTAAACATAGAAAAATCCTTTCAGATGAATGAAATAGAACGCAGGCGTACCTTCGCCATCATATCCCACCCTGACGC
>OMUD01000220.1 GCA_900314125.1 uncultured Prevotellaceae bacterium
CGGCTCTGGGTACCTTTCAAAATAATTCAAAATCTCGCAAGCAGCTGATATTAGGCACTTGCGAGATTTTTCATTTTACAACAACCCTCTGTTTGCTCCACATTTGCTCCACAAGTCTATCCTTACATTTTTCCTCGCTGTCTTCCTGACAGTTATACGTAAGCTCACAGTTATTGCCTTCATGAAGTATTTGAACATACCTTCATTACGAAAAACAAGATTGGTCTCTATACATGGTAACAGCAACCTGAATGTTTGTTCCTCAAATGATTAAATATGTTAAATCTCAGTTATGAAAAGTGGAATACAAAAATTAATTAGTAATTTTGTATATTCCATTTAAATGGTTATCCCTTCCATGAATATTCATAGAGCGATCATTGCTGAGGGGCTATTCCTATAGCCCCAAGGGCTTTGTCCAAAATGATTCTTAAAGCAAATTGACAATAATACACAAAAGTATGAGACTCTTAATAGTTGCCGTTGTCACAGCCTTTGCACTGGATTTGCCGGCCCAACCACACGATTGGGAAAATCCGCAAGTGGTAGGCATCAACAAACTGCCTTACCATGCCACGTTGCAGCTGCCTTCGCTCGAGAAGCAATGCCAGGAAATTGTGTCGCTCGACGGTCAGTGGCGCTTCCACTGGTCGCCATGCCCAGAGCGGCGGCCTAAGGAGTTTTGGCGTACCGACTACGACGTCAGCCAATGGGACTTCATTACCGTTCCAGGCAATTGGCAGATGCAAAATTATGGCCTGCCTATCTACACTAATTCTACGTACCCCTTTCAGAAGAACGCACCTAGTGTGACGAGCGAGCCTCCGTTCGAGTGGTATGCTTATGGCCATCGCAACCCTGTGGGATCGTACGTCACCTTCGTCACTGTTTCTCGCGAGATGCTTGATAAGAATCTCATCCTGCACTTCGGCGGTGTGAAGTCGGCCATGTACGTCTGGGTTAATGGGCAGCGGGTGGGCTATAGCCAGAATCCCACTTCGCCTGCAGAGTTCAACGTGACACGTTTCATGCACGAAGGCGAAAACCGCCTGGCCGTGGAGGTCTACCGCTGGTGCGATGGCTCTTATCTTGAGGACATCGATATGTGGCGACTGAGCGGCATCTTCCGCAGTGTGCAGTTATGGGTACGGCCGAAAAACCACATCAGCGACTATTGCCTAACCACAGAACTGAGTCCCGACTACAGCCAGGCCGTGGTGACAGCCGACATAGAAATTTGTAACACCGCCCAGAAGGCTGCCAAAGATATTACCGTGGCATTCCTGCTCGACGGAAAGGAGGCCGTGGGCAAGCTGAAACAATTGGCCTCCGGCGATACCACCCATGTGCAGCTCAACTGTCAATTGCAGTCGCCACGCCTCTGGTCGTCCGAGAAACCTAACCTATACCCCATTGCCATTGAGTTGCGTGACCGTAAAGGCAACGTCATAGAGCACTTCGACAACCATCTCGGTGTGAAGAAGGTAGAAATTGTGGGCGAGGTGTTCAAAATAAACGGTAAGAACGTGAAACTCAGGGGTGTCAATCGCCACGAACACCATCCGCGCACAGGACGCTATGTCGATGATGCAACTCACGAACTCGACATCCGGCTGATGAAACAGTGCAACATCAACTTCCTGCGTACATCAGTTTATCCCAACACACCGCTACTCTACGAACTCTGCGACCGCTATGGTCTCTATGTCATGGACGAAGCTTTCAACGAAAGCCATGGCTACGGCATCGGAAACACTCTGTTGGGTGACGACCTGGCATGGCAAAAGGCTCACGTGGACAGGGCTGCCTCGCTGGTGCTGCGCGACCGCAACCATCCAAGCATCATCCTCTGGAGCCTGGGCAACGAGGCTTGCAGCGGGCACAATGCCAAAGCTATGTACGACACCATTCGTTCACTTGATACCACACGACCACCCTTTTACGACAGCGACCGCCGCTATTCAGCCATCTACGACGACAGCTATCTTTACCCCGAAGAGATGCGAAGCGTGGCACGGAATGTCAGCGACCGCCCGTTCATGATGCGCGAATACGCCCACAGCATGGGCAACTCTACTGGCAATTTGCAGGAATATTGGGACATCATTTATGCCGACTCAAGCATCTGTGGCGCTGCCATCTGGGACTGGGTGGATCAAGGCATAGCCAAACCCATTGACGGTTCGCAGCTGCGATACTCGAGGTCGCTATCGCTACAGCCCGACGAATTCTGGGCTTATGGCGGTGACTTCGGTGACGCACCCAACGATGGGCATTTTCTCATCAATGGAATCGTGGCTCCCGACCGCACGCCTCATCCACAATACTATGAAGTGCAGCATGTCTATCAGCCTCTGCAGTTTGTTGCGACTGAGGCGCCACATGCGCCCCGTTCCCTTGATGCTATACACGTCATCAATCGCGACCTCTTCACCTCACTGGGTGAATACGATTACACTTACACACTACTCATCAATGGAGAAGTTGCCAAAGAAGGTTCGCTACAACTCAAGGACGACAGCCTGCTATTGCCATCGTGCCCAGTATATGAAGGCGAGGTAGCTGTTAACGTCTACGCACGTCTGCGCCAAGCCACACTCTGGGCAGAAGCAGGCTACGCCGTCGCTCATGAACAGTTCATTCTGCACGACTATGATTATGACAAAGTATCACGCACCACAGATTATTCTGGTTCTGCCGAGAGCACGAAGGCCTCAGTCCGTCGCACCACTAACGGCATTGTCGTCAATGGTGCCCATGGGGCTGCTGTCATCGACCACACTGGTGCACTCGTCAGTTGGATGAAGGAAGGAAACGAGTTGCTCAAAGCACCCCTTGTGCCTTCTTTCTGGAAACCGGAAAATGACAACCAGGCTGCGGCCAACTTCGCACAGCGTACAGCAGTTTGGAAAGAAGCGACTGCAAAGCGACAAGTAGGTGACATCTGCGTAGAACCGTCAGATTCAGGCGTGGTAGTAACCTGTCCTATGAAGTTCCCTATCGGTGTTGACTACACCTTAACGTACCATTTCACACCCGAAGGACACATTCAAGTCTACGCCGACTACCAGCCTACGCAACCTGTCGACAGTCTGCCACTGATGCCTTGCTTCGGAATGCAAATGCGCCTGCCATCAGAGTTCACGCAGATTGACTTCTACGGTCGCGGTCCTTGGGAGAATTACCCCGACCGCAAGCATGGTGCCATGCTCGGGCGCTATCAGATGCCGCTCAGCAACTTCGAGACAGAATACATCCATCCACAGGACAACGCCAATCGTTGCGACATACGTTGGCTCAGCCTGTCGTCGACCTCGACAACCATCCGCATTGACGGCAAACAGCCTCTCTGTATAAGCGTCTGGGACTATGGCGACGAGGATCTTGGACCGCTTCACCCCTATGAAGTGCCTCGTGGCAATCTTGTCTGCGTGAACATCAATCTGAACATCCATGGCGTGGGAGGGACTGACACATGGGGCAAGCGTACACTGCCGCAATATACCATTGATGGCAACGTGCCCCATCACTTCGGTTTCACCCTCACGGCTACACCCAAATAAAGAGCGATAAAAACTCAATGTCAATCTTTGTCTGTCGAAACGACAATCTGTGAAAATAAATGATAATAACGCTCATTATTGATTAAACAACTATAGTAAATGAAAAAAACATTCTTGTTCTTGCTCTTCGGAGCTGCATTGACAGTTTCGGCACAGACCGACGTCACAGCCCATTACCTGAAGAACTATGGTTTCGACAGCGGTTTTCATCATGCTGCCGGTGAAACCACCGAAGTGAAACAGGAAATCAAGACCATCACGGGATGGACGGCAGGCTTTACTGTCGATTACACCATCGCTGGTATCTACGAATATGGCTTTGCCGGCACTTTCAACGGTGGTGAAGTACCCGCCCAAGGCTATCAGGGCAGCAAAGGAGGTGCGTTGGCACTCTCTACGGGATGGGGTGTGGAAATGACCTACAGTCAGACCGTCACCCTGCCCGCCGGTGCCTACACCATTACGGCACCCACCTACAACGGCAAGAGTGCCACCAAAGGACACTCGCTGTTGGCATGGATCCCACAAAGCGGCGAGACCATCGTCTCTACGCTCAGCAGCTATCCATCAAAGACGTGGACGCCAGACCAAATTTCCTTCACGCTGACCGAAGAAACGAAAGGCAAGATCCAGATTGGCTACAAATCGGCCGAGAACACAGGGTCAGGCAGCTCTGCCAACCTTCTGATTGACTACGTTCAGATACTGGTCAAGAGCATGGACGAGAGCAAGGCAGAACTCGGCAAGACGCTCGAAACAGCCAATGCTCTCTATGCCGATGGCAGCGGACGGGGTGCTGCCGATCTTAAAGCAGCCATCGATCGTGCTCAGACAGCCTATAGCGATAGTGCTACACCGCTGTCCGAAGTGCTGGCTGCCGACAAGGATCTAAAAGAGGCCATTGAAGTATACAGATGGTTGAATGCCTCAGCGAGTGCACCCTTCGACTGCACCGACCGCTACATCAACAACCCATCGTTCGAAGTTGATGGAACGGCGGGATGGACTGTCCAAGGCATGAGTCTGCAAAGCAACAGCTATTTCACAAAGAAAGACGGAACCTACTATATGGAAGCATGGGTCAGTCGCGGAAGCAAAATCCCAGACGTTTCCATTTCACAAGTACTGAAAGGTCTGCCGAAAGGCAACTATCGCCTATTGGCAAACGCCCTGCATATCCAACAATCCGGTCAAGGTAGTGTCGTCAACACAGGTTCTTCGCAAAAGGGAGCCTACCTCTATGCCAGTCATTCGAGGATGCTCATCACCAACATTGATACTTATGATGTCACTTTCTCCGTCGTAGACGAGAATGATGAGGTGGAAATCGGCGTGATGGCACAGAGCCCCACTGGCAATTATCTCTGTGTGGACAACTTCAAGCTACAATACATTGGAGAAATTGGTTCGTCAGACATAGCCAAGGAACTGCAGGCCCTTGTGATTCAGGCTGAGGCTTATGCTTCAAAAGGAATGCAACAAGTTGCTGCCGATGGTCTAAATCAAGCCATCGAGACTGCTAAGAATGCACTGCAGGGAATAGGCAAGGACGACGACGGCAACACTATCTACAACGAGAATGCGCTGAACGAAGCTTACAGCGCACTGGTAGCCGCTATGGCTGTTGCAGAAGAATCGATGGCACGCTACACGGCACTCCAAGAGCGAATCACCTACGCCACCAAAGTGCTGACATGGTGGAAGGACATGCCACATAAAGCAACCGCTTGGAACCAACTCAATGAGGCCGTAGCTACCGCCAAGACACAGGTCAAGGACTACACCTTAAGCAACGATGAACTCAAAGCTGCCACCACCACCTTGAACAACCGCATCAAAGCAGTAGACAAGAAAATCTACTGCAGCGGTAGTGCTTGTGGCAGCGATGCCAAGTTGCAGGACGACGACAACCAGTGGTCATACCAACGCTCCATGCAGTCGAAACACTGGGTACTATTTTGGGAGAAAGGATACGGTGCTGCGGCACCCGAACCCGTGGCTGGCATTCTCGAAACGGCCGACAAGATCTTCGAGATGTATGCCGACAAACTCGGTTTCATTACCATCAACCAAGGCAAGTCCAAGAGCGACACCTACAAAATGATCATCCGTCTGTTCGCCACAACTGAATGGAAAGCCGAAGGCAGTGGCATCGACAACCAAATTGGCATGCTCTCCCTCTCCCGATGGGCCTACACCTCGCGTGGTGGACAGACCGTGGCCCACGAAATCGGACACTGCTTCCAATACCAAGTACACTGTGACAATAACGATTGGAACGGTTGGATGTACAATTGGCATGAATCTACGGTAAACCCCTTTTGGGAAATGTGTGCACAATGGATGGCCTATTGCTATTACCCCAATAAGTTACTCAACGACAACGAATGGCTTTGGAACTCTCTCAACGGCATGCATCGCCATCCTCTGGCAGGCTATCTACGCTACGAAAACTTCTTCATTCAAGACTGGTTCGTACATAAGCATGGATGGGACGCCGTAGGCCGACTTTGGAACGATTGCCGAGATCCCGAAGATCCCTTCGAGACTTATATGCGAACACGCATGACTGGAACTGCCAGCCAAAAGGTCAGCCAACTCGGCGACGAGTTGTGGGAATGGGGAGCACGAATGACCACTTTCGACCTCGATCCAATTCGCTCTGTCGCAGCAGGCAAAGCCAGTTGGCGCAGACAGACAGCGCTCACCAAGGATGCAGATGACTACTGGTGGCCCGAGAAAAAGGATTGCATCGAAAACTATGGCAATAATGCCATCCGCATCAACGCTCCCTCCAAAGCTACAACCCTCTATGTCGAGTTCGAAGGCAAGGCTGGGGCTGACGGCTACACAGCCAAGAACACTACGCGTGCTGGATGGCGCATCGGCTTCGTAGCCTTCAAGAACGATGGTTCACGCGTCTACGGCGACCTCACACGCGCCACCTACAACGACGCCAACCACACCATTGCTTTCGATTGCCCTGCCAATTGCAGCCACGTCTGGTTCGTCGTCAGTGGAGCACCCACTACCTACTGGACCCACAATTTCACAGGCTGGATAGACAATGTCGAGGAGCAGTGGCCGTACCGTGTGAAGTTCTACAAGACCAATGTCTATGGCGAGGCTAACAACAACGACCTGCCAACAGGCATCGATGATATGGCAATTGAAGAAAAGGACAAGGGAGAAATTCACATCTATGATCTTAACGGCCGCATGGTACGTCGAAGTACGACCTCACTCGAGGGTCTGTCACATGGCATCTACATTGTAGGCGGCAAGAAAGTGGTCAAATAGGCTGGTTGTTTATCAATCGAAACCAATAACCTCATTTTATTAACTAA
>OMUD01000233.1 GCA_900314125.1 uncultured Prevotellaceae bacterium
AGGAAATGCCAAACGATGGCATTTCCTCTTTTTTTGTCACCTATGCCGGAACGTCAAAACTATTACGGCACTGAGCAAGTGTCAATAACCGAAAATCTCCTCAAGGCTCAGGATGCGCACCGGACCAATCTGGCGAAGCTTTTCCATGTCGAGGTCGTTCTCGTCGCCCAGAATGATGTAGCGGTATTTTCGGCCAACCACATTCTCATTGGCGAATTTCTCAAGACCCTTCAGCGTGATTTTGCTCACGTCACGGTAGATGTCGGCATTGATGTCATGGTCATGTCCCAGTTTCTTGCTGCGCATCACGTAGAAGAGCAGGCTCTCACCAACGTATCGTGTCGCCTCTATCCGCTTCTTCAGGTTTTTCTTTGCCGTGGAGAAAGCGTTGTCGGCCATCGGCATGTGTTCGATGATGTCGGTGAATACGTCAATGCAGTTGCCCATTTTGTCGTTCTGCGTAGTGATGGTCGTGCTGAAGGTGTTCGGCTCAGTCTTGCGGTCCGGGGTGGAGTAGTCGGCACTGGCGGAATAGGCCAAGCCGCGGCTCTCACGAAGTTCCTGGAACACGATGGAGTTCATGCCGCCTCCGAAATACTCGTTGAACAGCTCAATCTTTGGAACCAATCCCACGTCGTAGGTCTGGCCGTTGTTGGAATACATCTCCATGTTGATGGCTTTTGAACCATAGTGGGCGATAAACACTTCGTTCTGCTCCACGGGTTGAAGCTTGTAGTGGTTGTCAGCTTTGGCAGGAATCGGGTGCTTCGCCGTCTTGTGGATGCGCTCAAGGCTTGACTGGATCTCACGCATCGGAGTCGGTCCGTAATATAGAATCTGCTGTTTGTAGTTGGCCAGTTCCTTCACCTTACCAACCAACTCAGCTGGAGTGATGCTTCTCAGTTCTTGCTCTGAAGGTATGTTCGTCAGAGGGTTCTCTGGACCATATTTGCAATAGGCTTCCAGATGCTGCATGCAGCTCGACTGGTCGTCCTTTTCGATTTTGCGGGAACGCAACACGTCGTCCACGAAGTTGTCATACACCTCCTGGTCGGGTTTCACATTCTTGATCCAGTTCTCCAGCAAGCCCATGGCTTTCTGCTGGTTCTCTGCCAGGCCGCTCAGGTTGATGAAGGTCTGGTCGGGAGCCACGCGGATATACATGTCGCAGGCCAGCCCATACAGTTCCGACATAATCTGATCCACACTCTGCTTTTTTGTGCCGAGATATTCAAAATAATCGGTAGCGATTGGGAGAAACTTGTCGGCCTTGCTTCCGTGCTCCACCACGTAGGTCAAGTTGAACAAGCCGTTCTTCTCGTTCTGCTTGTACATCAGGGTGTTGCCGTATTTCAAGCGGTAGCTGTCCACGTCGCTTTCAAAGTTCACGTATTCTGGCAGGATTGGGTCGGTCTTTGCCTTGGAGATGGAGTCCACGAAAGCAGTCTGTTTGTCGCGGTTCATCTCAATCGGCGAGATCTTTGGTTTTTCAATTTTCTTCTCGTTAGGGTCTTCACCTTGGCGTTTGTAAACCACGGCATAGTCGTGGTCCGACAGGTGGCGGCGGGCAAAGTCAATCACGTTCTCTCTTGTAATCTTGCTCAGGCGGTCTATACGCTCCACCTCGTCTTTCCAGTCCTTGCCGTTGATGAACGCGTTGGCAAGCTTGAGAGCGGAGTTGCGGTTGTTCTCCATCGAGCGCATGTCGTCCTTCTTCATGTTGTTGATGATTCCTTTCAGAAGCTCTGCGTTGAATTCGCCGCGCAGCAGTTTGCCAACTTCGTCGAGCATCAGCTGCTTGGCTTCATCGAGCGTCTGACCTTCCTTCGGAACGGCGATGGCGAGCAGGGCGGAATAGTCACTCATGTCGTTGGCATAGACTTGGGCACCCAGCACTTTCTGCTGCTGATTCAGGTTGATGTCGAACAAGCCGGCCTTGTTGTTGTTCAGCAACTTGCTGATAATCTCAAGGTAATCACAGTCTTTCTCTTTCGAACCAGGGAAACGCCAGCCAAGCACCACCATCTCGCTCTCACGACCGATGACTTCCTTGCTTTGAACGCCTTTCAACGGTGATTCTGCCTCATAATGCAAAGGCTCCACGCCATCGCTTGCCTGCCAGTCGCCAAAGTGCTTGTTGATGATGTCCATCGTCTGGTCGAACGACAGGTTGCCGCACATGCAGATGGCCACATTGTTCGGAACATAATATTTCTTGAAGTAGTTCTTGATGTTCGTGATGGATGGGTTCTTCAGATGGTCCTGGGTGCCGATTACGGTTTGCTTTCCGTAAGGATGGTGAGGAAAGAGCAGTTGGTTCATTGCCTCCAGCACTTTGCGGATGTCCTGGTTCAGGCTGCGGTTGTATTCCTCATACACAGCTTCGAGCTCGGTGTGGAATCCGCGGACCACCATGTGTTTGAAACGCTCGCTCTGAACTGCTGCCCAGTTGTCCAGCTCGTTGGCGGGAATGTTCTCCACGTAGCAGGTCTGGTCCTCACTCGTGAAGGCATTTGAACCTTGTGAACCGATGGCGGCCATCAGCTTGTCGTATTCGTTCGCTACGGCTATCTTTGAGGCGGCGTAGGAGATGGAGTCAATCTCGTGGTAGATGGAGGCGCGTGCAGCTGGGTCGGTTGTCTTGCGGTAAACCTCGTACAGTGTCTCTATGCTGTCGAGCATCGGCTTCTCGGCTTCGTAGTCCTGGGTGCCGAACTTTGGAGTGCCCTTAAACATGATGTGTTCCAGATAGTGGGCAAGGCCGGTGGTCTCGGCTGGGTCATTCTTGCCGCCAGTGCGCACGGAAATGGCGGTCTGGATGCGTGGCTGGTCGTTGTTCACCATCAAATACACTTTAAGGCCGTTATCCAGCGTGTAGATTCTCACGTGGCGAGGGTCGCCTTTCACGCTCTCATAGCGATAGCGCTCAAGGGAGTCGGCATTGTTCTGCTGGGCAAAGAGGTTGTGGCTCAGCACCAGCAATAACAGTGATAATAATAAGTGCTTTCTATTCATAAGTTTAGTGTTTGTTTGTGTGTGCTATTCTTTTGTGCGATGGGGGGTGCTTCAGCCAATCTTGTTGATGAACTCCCTGAAGAACTCTTCATCGACATCGCCCATCTGGAATTCCTTCTCTGCATCGTCCTTGATCAGGCGCATCCACAACTTCCGCGCACGTTCTGCACGTTCAAGCCATTTGTCTGTGTCAACGAACATGCTGTTGTCCTCAGCCTGCATGATGCTGCGGGCGTAGGCCGACTCGTTGTCCAGATAATCGTCGTTGATTTGGCTCAGGATAAGCAGAAGTTCAGATGTGGTTGACACAGAACCTTTCTCTATGTCTTCCACAAGTCTCTCGATTTCTTTCTTTGGCACCACCATGCCGGCAAGGTCCATCCATTCGCCTGTGCCCGTCTCGCTGCCCTCGCTCTCGTCGTAGGTGCGTTTCATCACTTCGAAGGCGAACAGGCCGATGGCCATGTCGTAGTATTCAATGCCGCGGATGGCGGAGGTGCGCTTGATGCTGCAGCCGTTGTATTCCAGTGTCTCACCGCTGCTCTGTTCCAACAGCTTCTCCAGCAACTTGCGTCCTTTCACCACCTGCTGGATGATGTAGGGATTCGGAAACTGGAAGTTGATAATGTCGTGACGCTCACTCTTAGGTCGAAGGTCGCGCTTTGGCCATTTGTTTACGTCTCGCCAGGTACCCACGGTTCGGATGTTGATGCCAGGAACCACGATGGTCTTGTTTTCTTTCCCAATCACGTAGGAGAACGGGAGACAGCTCAGGTCGGGATGACTTTCCACTTTACCCATCACCATCGTGAACGGACCAAAATGGGCGGGCCAGATGATGTGGGCGCCGCTCGCTGTCTTGCTGCCCCGGTCGAGGGTGCCGTAGTGGATCGGCCCCATTTTGTAGGCGTGGTTGCTCTGGTTTGTTGAGGAACCGGCGTTGTAGAACGAGAATTTGCCGGCAATCAGCAGTGAGCCTTTGTGGTGCGAGCAGGAGAACGGACCGAGGAAGGCGGCGCACGATTCTCCGTTGTCGAGGTAGGTGTTTGAGAACATCACTGTGCTCTCCGATGAATAGCCTTTGCCCACATGAACCGACTCACCCACGAACGAGTTGTCAATCTTCGCACCGTTGCCGATGTTGGCGCCGTAGGAGGCGATGCTGTTCTCCATGATCACGTCGTGCCCAATCACCGTTGGGGCAGCGTCGCTGCTCAGGATTGTGCATTCTTCCAGCTTGCTTGCGCCCGTGATCTCGCAGGTATCGCCAATCAGCACGTTGTAAATCTCCTTTGTGCCAACAATGCGGGTGCCGGAGCCGATGATGCCGCGCTCTGGCATGATGCGCTGCTTCTGTTCTTGCTGAATCATCGCATAAACCGAAGGGTGGTCCATCATCAGCTGGGCAGTCTGGGCAGTCAGCTTGTCGTGAATCACCACGTTCCCGTCGCCGGCCTCGTTCAGAAGTGCCACGCTGTTCCCGTTCCCGTAGTTCGGACAGCCATGGGTGGTGATCACGCCTACGTTGCTGATAAGCACGCTGTCCTTGATTTCATAGTTAGAAATGTAGCCACCGACATTGTCAATCAGGCAGTAGTCACCAATCTCAACGTCACGCAGCGTGGCGTTGCGCAGACCACATTTCATCTCAAAGCCTTCTTCAATCTCAATCCGCCCGTTCAGCGAACCGATACTCACTTTGCCAAAGAAACGCACGTTGAAAATCGTGTTCGGCTTGAAGTCTTCTCTAACTTCAATCAGCGACCACTCCTCGGCCATGCAGCCCTGGTCCTCCAGCATGAATATCTCTTTCTCTGTCAGTTTCCTCATATTTGTCTTTTATTATTTGATTCTTTTTTATCATTCCCATAACTCCCATCATTCCCATATCTCCCATCATTCCTTATTATTCCCCAGCATCCTCATACGTCTGATACAAAAAGTCGTTGTAAGGATATTTCTGAACATGCAGCTCACGCACCTTCTTGTAGAGCAATTGCTTGAACTCTGCGATGTTGCGGCGTTTCGTGGCGGAAATGAAGAAGCAGTCGTCGCCCAGCTTTGCCATCCAAGTTGCCATCAGCTCGTCGAGCGTGATGTTGTCTTTGGTCTTTGGTGTCAGGTCGTCGGCCTCTTTCTCTATCCAGGTGTAGGCATCAATCTTGTTGAACAGGATGATGCTCGGTTTGTCGGCGGCACCGATGTCCGAGAGCGTCTTCTCCACAATCTGAATCTGCTCCTCAAAGTCGGGGTGGGAGATGTCCACCACGTGAACCAGTAGGTCGGCTTCGCGCACCTCGTCGAGCGTGCTCTTGAATGAGTCCACCAAGTCGGTGGGCAACTTACGGATGAAACCTACCGTGTCGCTCAGCAAAAACGGGAGGTTCTCAATCACCACTTTGCGCACCGTCGTGTCGAGCGTGGCAAACAGCTTGTTCTCTGCGAACACCTCGCTCTTGGCCAATAGGTTCATCAACGTCGATTTGCCTACGTTGGTGTAGCCCACCAACGCCACGCGGATCAGTCGCCCGCGGTTCTTACGCTGGGTCGATTTCTGGGTGTCGATCTCCGCCAGCCGTTGCTTCAGCAAGGCCATGCGGCCGCGGATGATACGCTGGTCCATCTCCAGCTGGGTCTCACCAGGACCGCGCAAGCCCACGCTGCCACCGCGCTGACGCTCCAAGTGGGTCCACAGGCGGGTCAGTCGTGGAAGCATATATTTGTATTGGGCCAGCTCCACCTGAGTCTTCGCTGCGGCGGTCTGGGCACGCATTGCGAAGATATCAAGAATCAGGGAGGTTCGGTCCAGAATCTTCACCTGTAGTTCTTTCTCTATGTTGCGGATCTGCTTCGCGGTCAGCTCGTCATCGAAAATCACCATACCCACGGTGTCGGGAAGGTGCTGCTCGGCAGGGTCGGTGATGCCCAGCTCAAGGGCATCTTCCAGCGCCTGGTCGTATTCGTCTTCTTTTTGCTTGATATAGTTCTTGATTTCTTCCAGCTTGCCGCTGCCGATATAGGTCACGCTGCTCGCTCCGTTCACGCGTTGTGTGAAACGGGCAATCACCTTTGCGCCGGCAGTCTCTGCTAAAAATTCCAACTCGTCCAGATACTCAGTGGTCTTACGCTCGTTCTGATGGGGGGTAATCAAACCCACAATCACGGCGGTCTCCACCTTGCTCTCGGATATCACAAATTCTTTCATCTATTTTTTATTGTTACTAAATTGCAAATTTATAGAAAAATAATGAATTATCGGCCAACTGCGGAAAAATAAATGAGCACGGATTCTGATATTTCGTTTTTTTAGAACCACCCTTTACTTTTCACGTGTTCTTTCACACTTTTTTTTACCGAACTGATGCCAAAGAAAAAAAAATGTTTAACTTTGCAAGTTAAGAACTTGAAATATGGACTAAACTAACTTCCATGATACGTAAATTCGATTTTCTCATCATCGGCTCAGGTGTGGCCGGAATGAGTTATGCCCTCAAGGTGGCAAGGGCAAAAAAAGGTAAAATCGCCATCATCTGTAAAACCACCATCGATGAGGCCAACACTGCCAAGGCGCAGGGAGGCATCGCTTCTGTCACCAACCTCCTCGTCGATAATTTTGAGAAACACATTGAGGACACCATGATTGCAGGCGACTACATCTCCGACCGCGATGCGGTGGAGCAGGTGGTGCGCAACGCGCCTGAGCAAATCAGGGAACTCGTCAACTGGGGTGTCAATTTCGACAAGAACGAAAACGGCGACTTCGACCTTCATCGGGAAGGAGGACATTCCGAATTCCGAATCCTCCACCATGCCGACGACACAGGCTTCGAAATCCAGAGAGGACTCATCGAGGCGGTCAGAAACAATCCCGACATCCAAGTGTTCGAAAACCACTTCGCTGTGGAAATCATCACCCAGCACCACCTCGGGGTACGTGTCACCCGACGCACACCCGACATCGAGTGCTACGGAGCATACGTGCTCAATCCTAAGACAGGGAAAATTGACACTTACCTCTCCAAGGTGACCGTCATGGCTACAGGAGGAACAGGTGCCATCTATGCCACCACATCAAACCCGAACATCGCCACCGGCGACGGCATCGCCATGGTGCACAGGGCTAAGGGAAAAGTGAAGGACATGGAGTTCGTCCAGTTCCATCCAACCGTGCTCTACAATCCTAAGGAAACGCATCCTGCATACCTCATCACCGAGGCCATGCGTGGCTATGGAGGCATTCTCCGACTGCCTAACGGGGAGGAGTTCATGCAGAAATACGATGAGCGTCTCAGCCTTGCTCCACGCGACATTGTGGCAAGAGCCATCGACAACGAGATGAAAATACATGCGCTCGACCATGTCTGCCTCGACGTCACTCACAAAGACCCGGAGGAGACCAAACATCACTTCCCGAACATCTACGCCAAATGCCTCTCCATCGGTATCGACATCACCAAGGAGTATATCCCAGTGGCGCCGTCGGCTCACTATATGTGTGGAGGTATCAAGGTGGATCTCGACGGATGCTCCAGCATCCGCAGGCTCTATGCGCTGGGTGAATGCTCATGCACAGGGCTTCATGGTGGAAACCGTTTGGCCAGCAACTCGCTCATCGAGGCGGTGGTCTATGCCGATGCGGCGGCCAAACACTCACTTTCGGTCATCGATGCCTACGACTTCAACGACAAGGTGCCGGAATGGAACGATGAGGGTACGCTCACAAACGAGGAGAAGGTGCTCATCGCCCAGGACGTGAAGGAAGTGGGGCAGATCATGTCCACATACGTGGGTATCGTGCGCTCCGACCTTCGACTCCACCGTGCATGGGAGCGTCTCGACCTTCTCTATGAGGAGACGGAACACCTCTTCAAGCGCGTCAAACCGACGAAGGACATCTGTGAACTCCGAAACATGATCAATGTGGGATACCTCATCACACGCCAGGCGCTCGAACGCAAGGAAAGCCGCGGGCTTCACTACACTGTCGATTATCCGAAACACGCGCTCGACAACGCCAAATCGGTCAATCCATTCAAAAGTTGATTTTTTTTATTTTTTTATTTTTTTTCTGTAGTTTTTCCATTACTCTTGCGTCTAATGGAAAAAACGTCAGACGAAAATGTGTGGCTTTGAAAAAAACTTTATTTTAAATTTTTTGATAAACAATGAAAAAACTTTTAGCGATGACTTGCGCTATGCTGATGAGTGTGGCGGCAAGTGCTCAGTTAGAGCAAATGATGCAGCCGCTGCCGATCGACCCCAACGTGAGGATGGGTAAGCTCGACAACGGACTCACGTACTACATTCGCCATAACGAATGGCCTGAACAGCGTGCAGATTTCTACATTGCACAGAAAGTGGGATCCATGCAGGAGGAGGAACCGCAGCGCGGACTTGCCCACTTCCTTGAGCACATGTGCTTCAACGGAACCACTCATTTCCCAGGCAACAAGCTCAAGTCCTATCTCGAGAGCATCGGTGTGAAATTCGGTGAGAACCTCAACGCCTACACCAGCTTCGATGAGACGGTTTACAACATCAACAACGTGAAGACCACAAGTGTCGGTTCGCTCGACTCTTGTCTGCTCATCCTCCACGACTGGAGCCACGACCTCCTGCTCGAGGGTGCGGAAATCGACAAGGAACGTGGTGTGATCAACGAGGAGTGGCGTATGCGCCGCTCGGCCATGCAGCGCATGTATGAGGGTGCGCTCCCTGACATCTATCCAGGCAGCAAATATGCTGAGCGTATGCCGATTGGAACCATGGACGTGGTCATGAACTTCCCGCACGATGTGCTCCGTGCTTACTATAAGAAATGGTATCGACCTGACCTCCAGGCCATCATCGTGGTGGGTGATGTCGATGTGGACCGCACGGAAAACAAAATTAAGGAGATGTTCGCCGACATCCAGGCTCCGGCCGCCGATGCAGCTGAGCGTGTGTATTTCCCTGTGCCTGACAATGCAGAACCGCTCGTCAGCATTCAGAAGGACAAGGAGCAGACAAGCAATCTTATTCTCCTCATGATGAAGCATGATGCCATGCCGCGTGAGCAGAAGGGATCTCTCCTCAAACTCATCAGTGATTATGCCAACAGCGCTGTCTCCAGCATGTTCAACGACCGTATCGAGGAAATTACACAGAAGCCGAATCCACCGTTCATGGGTGCGGACATGGAAGACGGCGAGTTCTTCGTGGCCAAGACCAAGGATGCTGTCACTGGTACCGTGGCATTCAAGGACAATGCGCAAGAAGAAGCCCTTGCCGCCCTCTACCGCGAAATGCTCCGCGCCGCTCGTTTCGGATTCACCGAGACTGAGTATGACCGCTTCAAACAAGAATATCTCGCTAATCTCGAGGATCGATATGCGAAGAAGGACAAGGTGCAGAACACGCGCTATGTCAACCAGTGCGTGCGTCATTTCCTCGACGGAGATGCCATGCCGGGTATCGACGTGGAGTATCAGGTGATGAAGATGCTTGTGCCGCAACTCCCGCTTCAGGTGGTCAATGAGGCGCTCAAGGAGAACGTGTCGGAAAACGACTCTAACCTCGTGCTCGTAATGTTCACTCCTGAAAAGGAGGGAATCGTGCAGCCTTCGAAAGAGCAACTGCTCAACGTGCTCCACAAGGTGCGTCAGGAGAATATCGAGGCATACGTGGAAGAGGTCAACAACGATCCGCTCATCACTGAGGAGCTGAAAGGGAGCCCAGTGAAGAGTGTGAAGGACGGCGACTACGACAGCAAGGTCATCACTCTCAATAACGGGGTTGTCATCCACGTGAAGAAGACCGACTACACCCCTAACAGCATATCCATGAGAGCCACCAGCTGGGGTGGTACAGCACTCTACAGCAACGATGAGTACCTCAACTCAGGAAGCATCGACGAGCTCACACTCGGTGGATATGGCAACTTCTCTGCCACTGACCTCAAGAAACGACTTGCTGGTATTCAGGCCACTGCAGCGCCTACCATCAGCGACCGCGCTGAGGGTGTGTCCGGTTCATGTGTGAAGAAAGACTTCGAGACCATGCTCCAGCTCACTTACCTCGTTTTCACTTCTCCACGTAAGGATGCCGACGCATTCAAATCTTACATCGACCGCACGAAACAGGCACTCCACAATGCAGAACTCGCTCCGACTGTGGCTTTGCAGGACTCTATTGCAAGCACCCTTTACAATAATAATATACGCGCGAGACGCGTGCGCGAGGCGGATGTTGATAAGCTCAACTACGACCGCATGCTCCAAATCTATAAGGAGCGATTTGCCGACGGCGACGATTTCGAATTCTATTTCGTAGGTGACATCGACATCGAGGAGGCTACGCCGCTCTTCGAGAAATATCTCGGTTCTCTCCCTGTGCTCAAAGGGGCTGAGAAGGTGAAACTCATCGACCGCAGAATGGCTAAGGGCAAGAAGGTGAACGTGTTCGAGAAGGAACTCCAAACTCCGAACGCCATCGTGCTTTTCGTGTATCATGCACCGATGAAGGAGACCCAGCGCAACATTATCCTCGTGGATATGCTGGAGCAGCTCATGTCCATGCACTACACCGAGAGCGTGCGTGAGGACGAGGGCGGAGCTTATGGTGTGCCGGTGCAGGCTGGCATCTCTGACTACCCTGAGGAAATCGCCAATGTGATGATTCAGCTCCCTACGGCTCCTGAGAAACGTGCCCGCATGACGGAACTGGTCTATGCTGGTGTGGAAAAGATGTGTAAAGAGGGCCCAGATGCGGAGAATATCCAGAAGGTGAAGGAATACATGCACCGCAAGCATGCTGAGGACCTCAAGAAGAACGCTTATTGGATGAACCAGCTGGTCAACAAGACCCGCTTCAACCTCGACAATGTGAAGGACTTCGACGCTGTGGTTGATGCCATCACCGCCAAAGATATTCAGGATGTGGCTAAGACCATCTTCCAGAGCGGAAATGTCATCGAGTGTGGTATGACGAGCCCAATCAAGTAATGAGGGATTTTGACTGACGGAAAGGATAAGTGACCAACGGGTTGGGCGCTTATTCGTAGCGGAAGATTATTCCAGATTTACAAAAAAATAATAAAAAAATGCAGATTCTTACCTTATTATATAGGTTGGAATCTGCTTTTTTATTAAATTTGCACCCCGATTTCACATTATATATACAATATATACATATTTAATAAGGAAATCAACTTTTTGTAGAACAACTCATAAGTGATTTATGACGAAGAATCTTGTTATTGTGGAGTCACCGGCAAAAGCCAAAACCCTCGAGAAATTCTTGGGAGAAGACTATAAGGTGATGTCCAGCTACGGACATATACGCGACTTGAAAAAGAAGGATTTCAGTGTGAACCTCGATGATTTCACTCCCGTGTATGTCATTCCTGAAGATAAGGAGGATGTGGTGGCGAAATTGAAGAAGGCTGCCAAAGGGGCGGAAAACGTGTGGCTCGCATCCGATGAGGACCGCGAGGGAGAGGCCATCTCGTGGCACCTGGCTCATGTGCTTGGATTGGACATTGATAAGACCAAGCGTATCGTTTTCCACGAAATCACAAAAAACGCCATCTTGGAGGCCATCAAGCATCCAAGAACCATCGATAAGAACTTGGTCAACGCACAGCAGGCACGTAGGGTGCTCGACCGAATCGTGGGATTCAAACTCTCACCTGTACTCTGGAAAAAACTCAAGCCGCAGCTCTCGGCTGGAAGGGTGCAGTCGGTGGCGGTGAGACTCATTGTCGAGAGGGAGAGGGAAATCCAAAACTTCAAGCCGGAGGCCAGTTTTAAGGTCACGGCCGAGTTCGTCAGCGCCGGAGGGGGAAAGGAACAGACGCTCCTCAAGGCGGAATACGAACAGCGCTTTGCCACGGAGAAGGAGGCGCAGGCGTTCCTTGAGAAATGCCAGGGATGCCAGTTCACCATTTCCGACGTCACCAAGAAACCGATGCACAAGGTGCCGGCACCGCCGTTCACCACCTCAACGCTCCAGCAGGAGGCGGCGCGGAAGCTCGGATTCTCTGTGGCGCAGACCATGTCTGTGGCGCAGCATCTCTATGAGGCGGGACTTATCACTTATATGCGTACCGACTCCGTCAACCTATCCACGCTCTGCATCAACGCATCCAAGAAGGAAATCATCGAGAAGCTTGGTGAGAAATACTCTAAGGTGCGTCAGTTCCAGACCAAGTCGAAAGGAGCACAGGAAGCACACGAGGCTATCAGGCCTACCTATATGCAGAACCATGAAATCAAGGGTGGCAGCAACGACAAGCGGCTCTACGACCTCATCTGGAAACGCACCATCGCATCGCAGATGGCGGACGCAGAAATCGAGAAGACCACCGTGCGCATTGACATTCAGCCGAATGAAAAGTCGGGAAATAACATGGGGGCATTCGTGGCTACAGGTGAGGTTGTCACTTTCGACGGTTTCCTCCGCGTCTATCGCGAGTCGTTCGACGACGAGACGGAGGAGGAGCAGACATCATCCATCGATGCGAGTCTCAAAGCGGGACAGCACCTCGCCTTTAATGAGATGGCGGCCACTCAGCACTACACGCAGGGACCGCTCCGCTTCACTGAGGCATCCCTCGTCAAGAAACTCGAGGAACTGGGTATTGGACGTCCGTCAACCTATGCGCCTACCATCTCCACCATCCAGCAGCGCGAGTATGTGGAGAAGGGGGATAAGAAGGGCGAGAAACGTCCGTATGTCATCCTCTCGATGAAGGCCGATGGAAAAATCAAGAAAAGCGAGAAGAACGAAATCGTGGGCAACGAGAAAGGAAAACTCATCCCTACCGACACTGGTATCGTGGTCAACGACTTTCTCGTGAAATATTTCCCGAACATCGTGGACTATGGATTCACTGCCAACGTGGAGAAGGAGTTCGACGAGATTGCCAGCGGAAAGGAAAAGTGGAAGGAGATGATGAGCGAATTCTACAATGACCTCGCTCCTGAAATCGACAAGGTCATGAACATCCAGCTGGAACATAAGGTGGGGGAGCGCGTGCTCGGAACCGACCCGGCAACAGGTCGGGAGGTGAGTGTCAAAATCGGACGTTTCGGACCTATCGTTCAGATCGGTACGGCGGGAGACGAGGAGAAACCGCGCTTCGCACAGCTCAACAAGGGACAGAGTATCCACAGCATATCGCTTAAGGAGGCACTTGAACTCTTCAAGCTGCCGAGAACCCTCGGACAGCTCGACGGTGCGGAGGTGTCAGTCGGAACCGGACGCTTCGGACCTTATGTGCTCCACAACCGCCAGTATGTCTCCATCCCGAAAGGAATGGATCCGATGTCCATCACCTTCGAAGATGCTGTCCAGCTTATCGAAGATAAGAAAAAGCAGGAGGCATCCAAGCACCTCAAAAAGTTCGACGAGGAGCCGGAGATGGAAATCATGAACGGGCGATTCGGACCATACATTGCATATAAGGGAAAGAACTACCGCATTCCGAAGAACATAAAGGAGGAACCGGCACAGCTCTCTCTTGAAAAATGTATGGAAATTATTGAGAAATCAAAAAAATAACGACGAAAGCAAATGCGATGCCGTGTTCATCGGAAGCTTGATTGAGGAATTTCGGAAGCAGGGCATCTTCAAGTCAAATATGAAGCGGATTGTATTGATAGGGTATATGGGGGCTGGAAAGACCACACTCGGAAGGGTGCTGGCCAAGCATCTCAACCTCGAGTTCTTCGACCTCGACTGGTATGTGGAGAACCGCTACAGGATGAAAATCCCTCAGATCTTCCAAGAGAAGGGAGAGGAGGGGTTCCGGCAGCTGGAGCGCCTCATGCTCCACGAGGTGGGAGAAATGGAGGATGTGGTCATATCATGTGGTGGCGGAACGCCCTGTTTCTTCGACAACATGGACTACATCAACCAGCAGGCGGAGAGCGTCTATCTCAAGGCGGAGCCGGAAGTCCTCAAGGAACACCTCCTCATGGGAAAGTCCAAACGCCCCCTCATCGAAGGAAAATCACCGGAAGAACTCATCGCTTTCATCCGGGAATCCCTCCAAATCCGTGAGCCCTTCTATGCGAAAGCCAAGCACGTGGTCAACATCGACGTCATCCACACCAAGCAGCAAATCGACGACTACGTCAACCAAATCGCACAAATCACCAGCAAATC
>OMUD01000219.1 GCA_900314125.1 uncultured Prevotellaceae bacterium
GGAGCTGGAAGAGTTGGCTCTGGAGCGGCGTTCACATGAAGATTCACATTGAATTTCACGGATTTGTCGCCATTCATCAGATAAATCGTGGTGCTCAGGTCGCTGTCGGTATAAACCTTTCTGAAGAAGTCTGGCATCTGACCAACTGCAACATCCACTTCTGGATCCGAGCTCTCGCCTGTGGTCTCGTCTGTGCCGCCACCGTCGTAGCTCAAACCTACATACCAGCAAGTGCCTTCGGCACCATAACCCTGAGGCTGACCGTCCTTGCCCATCCAGAATTCATTGGCATTGCCGGTGTAAACATTTGATGTCGTTCCGTCGGCAAGCTGGATATAGACATTGCCACCAACTACTTTGCCTTCAGCATCCTTTGCATTGATCAACTCAATCATCTCTTCAACGCTCAGACCGAGGGCGGAAGCGATGTCGGCTGGAGCAAATGCCTCATAGCCACTGAAATAATTGTTCTCAGGATCACTCGTGATGTTCACAGTGTATTCTGTTGGAGCTGATGAACCTGCGGCCTCAAACTCAAAACCATAGAAATTGATGGAGCCAGTAGGATAGGTCACATTTACTGTGCCGGCTTTCACCTCAACGCTGACTACTCCATAAATACTGGTGGCTTTGTCTGGCTCTTCTGGATTCAGGTAAACCTTGACTGCATCTGCGTCTTTGATCACCTCATTGAAAAGCTCTGTGCCGTCTTGAGTCAACACCAAATTGCGGTCTGTGGCACTGCTGCTGGCGGAACGGGCATAAACCTTCAATGTTCCATCGGATGGAATCGTCAAGGTGATGTTGTTTTTCTCGCTCGATTTGCTGCCTGGCTTCAATCGACCGGTGAATTTCTCAAAGCTTTCGGCTGTTCCAAAATTGGCGGAATAAACTTTGTCGCTTTTGTTATCAGCATCAGGTGCGAATTTACCTGCGGTATCCACGTAAGTCAGTTTGAAGTCTCCAGCTGAATAGGATTCCAAAAGCATTGGAAAACCTTCGTCGTTGTACTGGTCGAATGTGATTCGTTGCGCATGCACAACGCCTACGCAGAAAATCATTGCCAATAAGGTAAATAATTTTTTCATAAGCATAGTTTTTAAGTTTATAAATAATTAGTTAATAGTGTGTTAGTTTAATGCAAATACTCGGACAATTAAACTTATATTAATTCTCCACCGCAAATTTACTATTATTTTATAACAAAACAAACTTTTCATCATTTTTTTTCAAAAAAAAATGTTTTCATGACACTTTTTTGTTTCCTATTCAATAATTGTCTAAACCGTACGCCTTTCCGACCTTCAACTTACGTTAAGTGGGGACGACGCATCTTGCGTCGTTGCAACGGGACCTGCCCATTGTGTGTCTCCAACAGCTGTAGGGACTTACTTTATGTATGTCCGATATTCTTAATTTGAAACACAGAACAAAACACGCTGATTGCTAATTTTTCTTTAATAATTCTAAAAAATACAACAACCCATTTCGTTTTCTGACCTTTTTTTTGTAACTTTGCCAAGTTTTATACACATTACTGGCACTTATGTCAGGAGCTATAAGTATTACTCTTCGTATGAAAATGAAAGTCAACATATTTGCGGCGCTGCTTGCACTCACTGCTCTCCAGGCATGTAATGAGTATAATGCACTCTATAAGTCGCAGGACTATGAATATAAATATGAGGCGGCAAAACAATGCTATGCGGCGGGACACTATACCAAGGCATATCAGCTGCTTGGCGACCTTATCAATCTCTTCAAAGGCTCTGACAAAGCGGAGGAATGCCTCTTCATGAACGGCATGTGCTATTATAATCTACGCGATTACGAAACTGCTGTTCTTTATTTCGACCGCTATTTCAAAACCTATCCGAAAGGCATATACACAGAACTGGCCAAGTTCTATTCTGGAAAAGCCTCTTTCATGCAATCACCTGACCCAAGGCTCGACCAGACTCCAACCTACGCTGCTATCAACTCACTGCAGGAATATGTGGAACTCTATCCGTATTCTTCCAGAAGGGATGAGATCAACGCTATGATCTATCAGCTGCAGGATAGGCTTGTGCAGAAAGAATTTGATGCCGCCAAACTCTATTATGACCTCGGAACCTACAATGGAAACTGCATCTTTGGCGGCAACAACTATGAGGCTTGTATCATAACGGCTGAGAATGCCATCAAGACCTTTCCTTACACCAACCTCAAGGAAGACCTTTCCATCCTTATCCTCAGGGCAAAATATAAGCTCGCTCAGAACAGTGTGGTGGAAAAAGAAAAGGAACGCTTCCAGAACGCCATTGACGAGTATTATGGATTCAAAAATGAGTTTCCTGAAAGCAAATACCTCAACGAAGCTGAGAAAATCTTCAAGAACTCCTCCGAAAAGATTGGAACAACACAAGCAAAGGAATCTTGAACTTGAACTTGAGGTTTTTCATGCCTGATTTCTAAAAAAAAACTGATCAAACATAAAAACATTATTATAATATGGATTTCAAAAAGACAAACGCACCAATCACAACTGTCACTCGCAACCTCAACGACCTCTCTGCGGAAACTGGAAATATCTATGAGAGCGTGGTGATTATGGGTAAAAGGGCTAACCAGATTGCTTCAGCCATGAAAGACGAAATCTCCAAGAAACTGCAGGAGTTCTCGTCAACCAACGACAATCTTGAGGAGGTCTTCGAAAACGACGAGCAGATCCAAATCTCAAGATACTACGAGCGTCTGCCGAAACCAACTCTCATCGCAACTCAGGAGTTTGTGGACGGAAAAATCTATGCCAGAAATCCGGCTAAACAACCCACATCTGAAGCTATCTATTAACGACTAACCACCCATGATTCAAAGACTTCAATCACTCTATCTGCTCATTGTCTTCATCCTCGCCATTGTTTCATTGTGCTCCACGATCGCACTCTACAATGCGGGAGGAGAGCCTGTGGCGGATTTCACTAATTTCACGTTCAACACCTTCGCTGACCCTTTCACCAAAATCCAGTCTGCTGGACCTTGGGCGCTCGGAGTCATTCAGATTGTAGTGGCGGCTCTTGCCATTTTCACTATTTTGAATTTCAACAAGAGGGTGATGCAGATGAGAATCACCACGTTCAACATCATTCTGCTCATTGGATATGTTGCGGCCTATGCTTTCTATGCATGGCTCTACCAGCAGAAACTGATGGAGGTTAAGGATAATTTTGAACCGGACTTCCAACTCAAGCTTACCGCAATCTATCCTGTGGTCTCAATCATTCTCTGCATCTTGGCATTCAGAGGTATCAAACGTGATGAGAAACTGATCCGTTCACTTGAACGAATCAGGTAAGAACACATGGTGTGGCTTGTATATGGATAAAAGGATTGTGGAAGCGTTTGCCCTGCAATCCTTTTGTACTTTTATAATTATCTCCCATTAAGATTATTATTATCATACTCTGACATTTTTATATTATGGAATTTCAGCAAATCGTACAGAAAAGAAGAAGCATCCGTAAATTCACGGATGAAGAACTCACTCCTGAGCAGACCCAACTCCTTCTGCGTGCAGCCCTCATGGCTCCTACATCTCATTCCACAAGGGCGTGGCGATTTGTCGTGGTTGACAACAAAGACCTGCTACGCCAGATTGCACAATGCAAGAAAGCGGGGGCGGAGTTCGTGGAGAATGCTCCTCTGGCCATCATTGTGCTGATGGACACGTTGGCCACCGATGTGTGGGTGGAAGACGCAGCTATCGCAGCTGTCACCATGCAATACCAAGCCACTGAGCTCGGACTCGGCAGCTGCTGGGCGCAACTACGACTCAGGGGGCATGACGATGGAACACCTGCTGATGAAGTGCTGAGGGATTTGTTCGGCTATCCAGAACAGTTTGTGGCTGAATGTGTCATTGCATTCGGACATCCTGCGGTGGAGCGCAAAATGCAGGATGAGGAAAAGCTGAAATGGGAAGCGGTCTCCATCAACAAGTTTGAATAAAGGGGCGATTAAAAAACAACCCTAAACACAAACAGAACGATGAACATTGCTTTGATAGGGGCGGGAAACCTCGCCACCAACCTTGCACATGCACTTACACGGGCGGGGCATAAGATTCTTGCAGTCTATAGCCGGACCATGCAGTCGGCTCAGGTGCTTTCTGAGCGCCTTGAGCAGGCTTTCCCTGATGCTGAGCCTGTGACGCCTACCGATAAGCTGGAGTCGGTAACGCATCAAGCCGACATCTATATCATTGCGGTGAGGGACGATGTGCTCCATGACGTGGCGGCAAATCTCCGCTCTCTGATGCCTGATGCGTTGATAGTCCATACAGCTGGAACCATGCAGATGGATGTCATTCCTGGAAAGGGAAGGGGAGTGCTCTATCCCATGCAGACATTTTCCAAGCAGCGTATTGTGCGGTTTGAGGAAATCCCTGTCTTTGTGGAAGCGGAAAATGACGCTGACCTCACCCTGCTGAAAGAACTGGCATCGACAATTTCTAATAATGTGATGGCGGTGTCTGGCCATCAAAGGAAAAGCCTGCATCTCGCCGCTGTCTTCTGCTGCAATTTTGCCAACCACTGCTCGGCAATTGCTGATTTTCTGCTCGATGAGCAGGGCATTCCTTTCAATGTCATGCTACCGCTGATCAGGGAGACCACTGCCAAACTGAGTCAGTGCACTCCAAGGGAAGCGCAGACCGGGCCTGCTGTCAGGGAAGATAAAAAAGTGATGGACAACCATGTATGCGCGCTTGAAAAGGCGGGGCATGACGATCTGGCTCAAATCTATAGGATGATGTCCGATAGCATCATGGCGTTCAAGCAAAAAGTACATATTAAAAATTCGTAGCTTAATTTCAAATGATCAATTTCGATTTAAAAACCATAAAGGCAGTTTTTTTCGATGTGGATGGGGTGCTCAGCCGCCAGACCATCACCTTGCATCCTGATGGCGACCCTTTGAGAACGGTCAATATCAAGGATGGATATGCACTTCAGTATGCGGTGAAATGCGGGCTCCATGTGGCCATCATATCGGGAGCCAAGACGGAGTCACTGCGACTCCGTTACGAACGCCTTGGGGTCAAGGACGTGATTCTCGGAGCTGACATCAAAATCAAATATTACAATGAGTTGAAGCAGAAACTCAATCTTAAGGATGAGGAAATCATCTTCGT
>OMUD01000218.1 GCA_900314125.1 uncultured Prevotellaceae bacterium
CAGAAAGATTCGCCCCTTTTCTGCCATTTCCGCCAACAAATTTGCAAAGTTACAAAAAAACGAGAGTAAAGCCAAATATATTTAAAATTTCCCTAGTGCTATGAACTTCAGTAAAGCTAGTTTAACGGCAGACATCTTTGTTATTTAGTGAAACGTATTTGCAAGTTCAACTTAATATATACTCTACCATCAGTGCCACGATACAATGAACCGAAATGATAACGGCTACGGCTAGCTCGCTCAAAACGTGTGTTATAATATAGATAGTCTTCCACGTCATTACGATTGTAAAAGTGGTAGCAAACAATGTCGCCATCCTTCTTTACGACAAGGTAGCCACCATTGGCATCGTAGCGTCCTTTCCATTCCTTGGCAGGTGTCATACCAAGGGCAGAATCAATCAATAGAACTTTCATCTTGTGCTCATAGAATGCCACAATATCCTTGCCCGTAAAGCCAAAAGGATTTTGCTTTGCAACCATTTCAACGGCATCCTTGATTGAAGATGTTGCATTAGTTAAACTACTACAAACAAGACAAGCGGCTATAAACTCAGGCATACATATGTCAAGGAAGAGCAGATTGTTTTTGAACGTGGAGTGTTCGATTTCCGAATACTCCAGTTTGTATCCTTTCTCTATGATTGCGGCCATACGTGACAGATGGTCTTTTATCTCATTGATGGATTTCAATTCCTCGTTGCTCATGTTTTCGCTCACGACACGATAAGTTATATTAGTAGCATCACCAGCATTGAGCAAAGTAGATGGGCTGCCAAGCTGTGATTTAATGCTGAAGCCCAATTTTGGTGTCATATTCGTGCGTAAATCATGAATTACGATATGAATGTCAGCCTTGTCACCAGACGGAGCTTTAAGTTTTGTACAGCCGATTTCGTTCATAAAGCATTCAGTATTTGGAATCTCAAAGGTTCGCTTGCTGGTGGTCTTGATGACATCCAATAGTGATTTTGATTCTTCCATGAATTTGTCCATAGAAATACGGGTATACTCGTCGCCATTTTCGTCAATGACAACGATATTCTGTTTCGTGTAAGGCTTGTATTCGTAACGTTTACTCTCCTGACGAATAATGTTAAGAATAGGATAATACAAATCAAGTTTGTTCAAATTTGCATCTCCAGCATGTACTTTACCTTCACCGAGCAAGCGGAAGAGCGTGTAAATCTCACTCCACTCTCCTTTGTTTCCAGATAATGCCATATTTCTTATTTTATTAGGTTTCCAGTTACCACTTTAATATTTTGAGCCTCGGCCAACTCTGATTTTATTTTATGTAATTCAGCGATTAGATTATCTATATCAGATGTATTGCAGTCAATAATTTTGTTTAGACCAATAATGTCTCCAGCCTTTATCTTTTCTTTGCACAGTTCCGCTTCGTTTGGATCCAATGTAAGCAAATAACTCTCGGCCCTACGATGGACATGTTGTAAGGCTATTGCTTCCAAGTCGGCCTGCTTGTATCTTTCTCTCAGACTCGTTTTAAGGGACAAACTAATTGGACGTGCTGGAGTATATAGGATTGTGTCAAATTTCACATTCGGGACAAATGCGACTTTTGCTTGAGCATAAAAAGGAATTAATCCTTCCCTAAACAATAATGTGTGTATTACCAGTTCAAAAAAGTTACCATTAACAGTATTACTATGCTTTCCTTTTGACAGATATTTGTCCCAATATTGCGCGATATAGTCGTGAGGTGAAGAGTACTGGACGTGTTCAAAGTCTATAGTATCAAATAGGCTCTCAAAAATACTTGCGGTTTTAGAATTTCTTGATTTTATAATATGCTTTTTAAACAGAATACCCATATAATTGACGAATTTAAATTAGTCCTAGCAATTGTAATTCTTTTTCAGCAGTGGCTTGGATGGCAGGGATTGCCACAGAATTGCCAAATTGTTTATAAGCGGATGCATCGGCGACAACGATTTTGAATGTGTCAGGGAATCCTTGTAACCGGGCCCATTCACGTGGAGTCATTTTGCGAATTCCTTCGCGATTTACCTCGCCCTTGATGCGGGTAACAGGTGTAAAGTTGGTCAACCGTTTGTCAATAAGCAAATTACATTCGCGTCCCATACCTCCGACGACAATAGCATTTGCCACACCGTCGATGTCTATTATCTTGTAGCCAAAACCGTGACCAGCAGCTTCATGCCTTGCTTTGTGACGAATAAGGGTCTCAACATAAGTGGTCGAAAGATAATATTTTACAGAAACTTCTTCTTTCTCCATGACGTCACGGAACTTAGGACGATTATCGCCTGTTGTCGTTGGTTCTGGATAGTGGAAATCGGCAATATTTATTCTAAGGTCTTTACGGAATCCAATGATATAGATGCGCTCACGATGTTGAGGTACTCCATAATCCATTGCATTAAGAATCTGCGGAGGAACCACGTCATAACCTGCATCATCCAAGTGTTCTAGAATAGTTTTCAAAGTCCGTCCTTTATCGTGTATGGCAAGTCCCTTTACGTTTTCAAGGAAGAAGGCTTTGGGTTGATGCCTTCGAAGAATGGCTTCTATTTCAAAAAAGAGTGTTCCACGAGTCTCATCCTTGAAACCGAGGCGACGACCGGCAAGAGAGAAAGCTTGACAAGGGAAACCGCCGCACAACACATCGAAATCTTTTGGAATATATTTCTTAGTCGATTCCTTCGTGATGTCGCCAAAAGGCATTTCTCCATAATTGGCAAGATATGACTCCTGTGCTTTTGCATCGAATTCAGAAGAATAAACGCACTTGCCACCGAGATTTTGGAATGCAATACGGAATCCACCAATACCAGCAAACAAGTCTATGAAAGTAAACTTCGGATTCTCTGGAGCAGGAAAAGGGACTTTGAAAAAATCATCGAAGAGATTATACTGCATCGGTGATTCTGTTGCCAACCAAATATCCTCATCGGAAAGTTCTTCGTCTTTTCCTTGTCTGAACTTCTTGCGTGAAAGAAATTCGCGTATCGCTATGATAATATCTTGCTTCATATCATCCTCGACATCCTCATGGTTATTATGCAAATAGTGGCTCAGCACCGCTATCTGATTCTCGTAGCTTGTTTCGCCATAAATACGCAAACCATCTTCCGTGATTTCCTCAGGGAAATTAGACATATCTGTATTACGGTTATTCATCATTACTTTATAATTATGATTTACACACTAACTTCTCGGAGTTCCCTAATAAGTCTATTTCTAGTTACATATTAACTCCTAAGATGTGCTTTATTTTATTTTCTTTGTTCTTGCTAACTCTGTCAGTTCTACCTTTACAATTCAGGAATTATAAGATACGTTTACATCAATGGCTGGCAATCATTGGTACACTTTTTTCTTACGGTAGAAGGCACACATCCCAACTAAAACTGTCAACCACTGATTTAATCGTTTCCTTCTCTACAACTATAACTTAGACGCAATTGATGTATTTGTCCATAAAAGATTTTTGTTCACGGTACAAAGTTACTCTTTTTCACTGAAAGAACACACAAAGCATTTAGATATTTAGCAAATAATAGCATTTAATTTCTATTCCGAACTCTTTTTTGAACACTTTTAAAATTATTTATTACACATTTATATTTGATATATAGTTATTAAAATAGCAGACGACTTACTTTCAGGTATTATTTGTGATATATTCAACAAGTAGGGTTAACATATTTTAAGTGGGTATATGCGGCTGCATTCGGACAAAAGCGGTAACTTTGCAGAGAATCAATAAAATTATAAGGAAGGAGAGAATCAGTTTGACTTGGCTGGCTACATGAGCAACAGCATTCGTAACATCATGGTGAAAGCTTATAAAAATGTGTTGAGCAATCCCCGCGAAGCCAAGTTTGCGTATAAGATGCAGCGTTTGTTTGAGAAATCAGAGAAACTGCGCCGAAAAGTGTCAGAGACAGAGCATCTCGCCATTCCCCCATTCCTTATCAGCAGCATTTCCACCACCTGCAACCTCCATTGCAAAGGTTGCTATGCCCGCAGCAACGGCATCGCTGAAGACGCCGAAGCGCAGCGCAAGGAGACGCTTACCCCAGCTCAATGGCGAGACATCTTCACAGAAGCCGCCTCGCTGGGTATCAACTTCTCGCTCCTGGCCGGTGGCGAGCCGATGATGCGCAAGGACATCCTGGAGGAAGTGAGCAAGGTTGGCGATATGATATTCCCGATTTTCACGAACGGCACCCTCATCGGCCCCACCTACATCCAATTCCTGCGCAAGCACCTGAACCTGGTGCCAATCATCAGCATCGAGGGCACTGCCATGGGCACCGATGAGCGAAGAGGCAACGGAGTGTTCCGCCGCGCCATGCAGTCAATGGAGTTGCTCAAGCAGGAAGACCTGTTTTTTGGCACCAGCATCACGGTGACGACCGAGAATTACCGTCTCGTCACCTCCGAGGTATTCATCAATCAGCTGCGCAGCTATGGCTGTAAGATTGTGTTCTACATGGAATATGTTCCCACCGAATCCGGCACCGAACACCTTGCATTCGGCGATGAGCATGTGGCGGAGATGGAGGCGCTGCTTGCCCACCGCCGCCAGGCATATTCTGACATCATCTTCCTTTCTTTCCCTGGCGACGAGAAAGAGTTGGGCGGCTGTCTCGCCTCAGGCCGTGGATTCTTCCACATCGGCCCTGACGGCTCCGCCGAGCCTTGCCCGTTCTCCCCATTCAGCGACAGCAACGTGTTAGAGGTGGGCATCCGTGAAGCGCTGAAATCACCGCTTTTCCGGAAGATCCGTTCAGCACACGCCTTAGGCTGGGAGCACACCGGTGGCTGTACCCTCTTCGAGCACCGGGATGAAATTGAAAAAATGATCGTATAAGTAGGTTGTTTCGTTCTGTGGTCCAAATTTAGATTTTCGGACATACATAAAGTAAGTCCCTACAACAGATGGCACTGCACTTGGGGGATGTCCCATTAAAACGACGCAAGATGCATACCCCTTTGAACTTAGCGTCAGTTGCGTCGGCGTCGTAT
>OMUD01000217.1 GCA_900314125.1 uncultured Prevotellaceae bacterium
CATAATAAAAAAAATCGAAATTACTTCTTGCTTGCCACTTTGTATCTGTTGAAGAACTTATCAACACGTCCTGCTGTGTCAACCAATTTAGCCTTTCCAGTGTAGAAAGGATGAGAAGAAGAAGAAATCTCAAGCTTGATGAGTGGATATTCCACACCTTCATAAACCTCTGTCTCGTTAGACTTAGCAGTAGATTGTGACAAAAAGACGTCACCATTTGACATATCCTTGAAAAGAACTGGCCTGTAGTTCTCTGGATGTATTCCTTTTTTCATTTTAAACTATTGATATTAAATGAATTACAATTAAATTGCTGGTAACAATTAAGTTGTGTAATGGTTTTCAGAGTGCAAAATTAGTAAAAAAAAGTTTGATATGCAAAAATATTCACAAAAAACTGAATCAGCATTTGATATTTAATTCTTTAATGATGGCGGCAATCTCACTCATCGTGGTGATTTTAGCTGGTACGAGCGGCAGCCTCAATTCATTTTGAATAATCCCCATATTATTCAACATGGCTTTCACTCCAGCCGGGTTTCCATCCACAAAAAGCAACTTGAAAAGTTCCGTGAACTTATGATGGATTTGGAGTGCCGAACTGAAATCTCCCTGAGCAGCCAATCTGACCATCCGTCCGAATTCTTTAGGCAAAGCGTTTCCAATGACACTGATGACGCCTGTAGCCCCCATGGTCATGAGAGGAAAAGTGATGCCATCATCTCCAGAAAGGACGTCAAAATCTTTAGGCTTATTTTTTATAATGTCATCAATCTGCGTGAAATTCCCACTCGCCTCCTTAATCGCGACAACATTCTCACAATCTCTTGCAAGCCTCAGCGTAGTTTCCGCTTTAATATTGACTCCAACCCTTCCCGGCACATTATAGAGAACCACAGGCATGCTGGTTGATTGCGCTATCGCTTTGAAGTGTTGGTAAATGCCCTCTTGTGATGGTTTATTATAATAAGGACACACACTGAGGATACCATCAATACCCGTGAAATCAGCGGTATTGATTTCTTCGACAACAGCAGCCGTGTTATTACCTCCACATCCCATCAAGACAGGGATTGACCCATTCACTTTTTCAACAATAATGTCCTTGATCTTTTGTTTTTCCTCCTTAGTGAGACATGGTGTTTCAGCAGTAGTTGCAAGAATACAGAGAAAATCCACCCCGTTAGAGAGTTGATAATCGAGCAATCTTCTCAATGCAACATAATCAACTTCTCCATTTTTATCAAAAGGAGTAACCAACGCAATTCCCAGTCCTTTAAATTTATTATTCATAACAAAATAACTGATTGTCAGAAAATTTTTGCAAAGTTAATAAAAAAAGCTGTAAAATTCCACATATAGTAACAATTTTTAAGCAAGAAGGGTGGAATATCATAAATATAGAAATTTTTAATTGGTCATAGCTTGAATTATTCAGAATCACAATTGAAGCAAAATATATTATAGAATAATCTCTATATAAAAAAAGATTAAAAAAACAAAAAATAGAGGTTTAAAGTTTGTTTTTCAAAAATTTAGCCACTTTTTCTTTCACATTTTATGTATTTTTACTAAATTTGCATTTCGAAACGCGAAGATAAGAGCCGAAGAAAGAGAGATAACCGTTGTAAATATTTAATATTCAATTATTTCTACCAAAAGATTGTTTGAATCAACAAGACAAAAGGCTTCATTTTCTTCAAAAAAGAACAATGCATTATATTCATTAAAAACATACAGAAAAATGACAAAAGCAGACATTGTAAATGAGATTGCCAAAGAGACAGGCATCGACAAGTTGACAATTTTGAACACCGTAGAGTGCTTCATGGAGACTGTAAAAAAATCTCTTGCTGATAATGAGGATGTATTCCTCCGTGGATTTGGTAGTTTCATTGTAAAGAAGCGTGCACAGAAAACAGCCCGCAACATCAGCAAAAACACCACTCTGATTATTCCTGAGCACAACATTCCGGCATTCAAGCCTTCAAAGACTTTCACAGAAATGTTGAAATAGAAATACAAATAAATAAATCATTAACAATTAAAAGTATCGAACTATGCCAAACGGTAAGAAAAAGAAAAGACACAAGATTTCGACCCACAAGCGTAAGAAGAGACTGAGAAAGAATCGTCATAAGAGCAAATAAACTCTCTGCAATAATTCTTTTTACGTGAATTCTTGTGAAGACGGATAACAGTTCTGTGACCCTGCACTGCATTCACAGAACTGTTTTATTTAAGTATCGACAGTTTTTAAGCTGTTGTAAGTTCCATCAAGGGTTTATATTCACCAGAAGGAATTTGAGGCAACGCAATACTTTGGATCAAATCCCAATGTTGCATATTAACCCTCCAAATTCAATGAAGAGATGAATAGCGAACTTATCATCGACTCTCGCCCCAACGAAGTCACTCTCGCATTATTGGAAGACCAACGATTGGTTGAATATCAATGTGAAAAAAATGACTCACGTTATTCTGTGGGCAACATTTATGCCGCAAAGGTGAAGAAAATAATGCCAGCCTTGAACGCATGTTTTGTTGAAGTAGGTCATGAGCGTGAAGCATTTCTCCATTACCAAGACTTAGGAATCAATTTTCATTCCTTAAAGAAATACACCCGTCAGGTATTAAGCGACCGTAAGCGTCTGGCATCGATAGACAAGATGCGTCATCAGCCCGACTTGCCAAAAGTTGGCGAAATCCAAGGTGTGTTGGAAGTAGGTCAGGAATTGTTGGTTCAAATTGTAAAAGAGCCCATATCGACCAAGGGTCCCCGTTTGACCTGTGAGTTAAGTTTTCCTGGCCGCTATTTGGTATTGATACCGTTTTCCGACAAGGTATCGGTGTCATCCAAAATCAAATCGGGTGAAGAGCGCGCCCGTTTGAAACAATTGATACAGAGCATAAAGCCTCGTAATTTTGGTGTTATCGTACGTACAGTATCCGAAGGTCGTCGTGTAGCCGAGTTAGACAAAGAGCTCTCCATATTATTAAAAAGTTGGGAAGATTGTCTGAAAAAACTTCAGAAAGCCCAAAGCTATCCAGTGCTTTGCCATGAAGAGACAAGCCGCACAGTATCCATCTTGCGTGACTTATTCAACCCTTCCTATGAGAGCATCCATGTGAACAATTCCGACGTATTCACAGAGGTGAAGAAGTACGTATCTCTGATAGCCCCCGATCGCGAACACATTGTAAAGCTCTATAAAGGCAATGTTCCCATCTTTGACAATTTCAATGTGACGAAACAGATAAAAAGCGGTTTTGGCAAAACTGTGAGTTTCAAAAAGGGTGCATACCTCATCATAGAACATACAGAAGCCCTTCACGTAGTAGACGTGAACTCAGGGAATCGTAATCGCGGTGTAGATAATCAGGAGGCGAATGCATTTGAAGTGAACATGGGAGCCGCAGAAGAGTTGGCACGCCAATTCCGTTTACGCGACATGGGTGGTATCATTGTGATTGACTTTATAGACATGGACACAGCAGAACACCGTCAGAAGTTATACGAACGAATGACAGAGTTGATGCGCAACGACCGTGCCAAACACAACATACTTCCCTTGTCCAAATTCGGTTTGATGCAGATCACCCGCCAGCGGGTTCGTCCCGCAATGGACGTAAATGTTGAGGAAGTATGTCCGACTTGCATGGGCAAAGGTACGATAAAATCGTCCTACCTGTTCACAGACACGCTCGAGGGAAAAATTGATTATTTGATGAATAATCTTGGCAACAGGAAACTTCACTTGTATGTTCATCCTTATGTAGATGCCTATATCAAAAGTGGAATGTTTTCCCTTTATAGAAAATGGCAGATGCGATATGGTTTCGGTCTAAAAGTAACTCCAAGCCAGAAATTAGGTTTTCTTCAGTACCAATTCATGGATAAATCTGGTAATGAAATCAATATGGCTGAGGAAGTTGAATTACATTAAGCAGACTGATGACACATACAATGCCCTTCATCAACACAAAGAAGATGTACGCTTGACGTACATCTTCTTTTTTTAAATACATCGTATTTTTGGAACAACTTTCACCGTACCTTTATCAAATCTCCCGGTTGAGGAACAAAGTCAACAGATTTGAAATTCATTCTATAAAGCTTCTCCAACCTGACACCATAATACTGTGATATAAAATACATAGACTCCCCTGAAGAAACCTTATGCCATTTCTTCTTCATTTCACGAGGTCCTTTCTTCGCTTTCTTCTGCAGATACACATAGTTGCCGACATAAAGCGGCGTATATGAAAACGCCTCGTTCCATTTCAACAGCTTTTTCACTTTCACATTCATTTCATGAGCCAATTTCTCCCAGGAATCCCCCGGCTGCACAATAACACAAAACAGTCCATTGTTTTGAACCACAGTCCGATTTGTGCCTCCAACCTTCCGAAAAGAATGCTGTGATGCTTTAACATCCTGTTTTACCCCTATGTTATGAGCAGTGTATTTTTGATCCTGACGGTCATAGACATATAGGCCATACATTTCTATCAAGTTTATCAATCTATCGGCGTAAGCAGGATTCGTGGCATATCCACAATCTTTCAAGCCTCTGGCCCACCCCTTATAATCATGAATGTCAAGATTGAAAAGTTTGTTATACCGAGGTTTAAGCAAGATTTGTGAATGGTCTTCAAAGCTCAATCTCACATTCTTATACACACGGAACAAATCATCCGACTTATCATCGGCCTTCATGTAAACAGGTCCATCCCATCCAGCTCCTTTTTTTATACCGAAATGGTTGTTTGCTTTAACAGCCAACTCACTCTTCCCCGCCCCACTCTCGAAAATGGCTTGTGCCAAAGTGATACTTGCTGGAATACGGTGAATTTTCATCTGCTCAACGGCAAGTTCCGCATATTGCTCCACATAGCGTTGGTAATCTGCATTTTTCCTTTGTGCAGATAGTCCAAAAGTGTGAAAGAACAGAATAAAAAAGAAAAAGAGCTGTTTCATTTCCCAGATATACTATTCCATAAAAATTAGAAAATCAAAGAAATGAGCTATCGAAAGATATAGGCATCAGGTCCAGCGGCGAATCCACGATATATGTTCCCTCAGTCCCATACAGTAATACTTTAAAAGGTTTACTCTGCCTATGAAACACTTCAATGAATACTTGCCTGCAAGCCCCACAAGGCGAAATAGGCATTTTTGTGAATTCACCATTAGTCCCCCTTGCAGCTATTGCAATGTAGTCAACACTCAAATCCGGGAATCTGCTATTAGCATAAAAAAGTGTGGTTCTTTCAGCGCATAATCCTGAAGGATAGGCACAATTCTCTTGGTTAGACCCTGTGATGGTCTTTCCATTTTCCAACATAAGACACGCTCCAACAGAGAAATTCGAATATGGTGCATAACTTCTGAAGGTGGCCTGTTTTGCCTTTTCCACAAGGTCTCTCTCCACTTCATTAAGCTCCGATTCCATTTTGAGCCTTATCTTAATGTTAATCTCAATGTCTTTCATATAGTTATTAGTGGTTATATGTTAGTAATATTCGATTAAGGTAGAAAGAAAAAAACGGGATGGCCCAATACCATCCCATCATATATCATTACGCATAAATCTGCTCCTTAAGTTCCTTGATAGCAGGAGACTCAATATATTCATCATACTCCATCAACTTATCAATAGAACCATTCGGTCCAAGTTCAATAATCCTGTTGGCAACAGTTTGAATAAATTCATGGTCGTGTGATGCAAACAGCACATTACCTTTGAAAAGTTTAAGATTGTTGTTGAAAGCCTGAATAGACTCCAAATCAAGGTGATTAGTCGGTGTGTCAAGAATCAGGCAGTTTGCATTTTTCAACTGCATTCTTGCAATCATACATCTCATTTTTTCTCCACCAGACAGCACATTCACTTTCTTCAGTACTTCCTCACCAGAGAAAAGCATTCTTCCGAGATATCCTTTAAAGAACACATCGTTTCCTTCTCCAAACTGCGCCAGCCATTCCACCAGATTCAAATTAGACTGGAAGAATTCTGTATTGTCGAGCGGGAGATAGGCTGTAGTGATTGTCACACCCCAATTATAAGTACCAGCTTGAGGTTCCCTGTTTCCGTTGATAATTTCAAACAAAGCAGTCATCGCTCTTGGATTCCGGCTAAGGAAAACCACCTTCTGCCCTTTTTCCACAGTGAAGGAAAGATCTTTAAAGAGCACTGTTCCATCCTCCTCAATAGCAGTGAGTCCTTCCACCTCAAGAATTTGATTACCCGGTTCGCGTTCCATTTGGAAAATTATTCCTGGATATTTTCTAGTAGAAGGTTGAATTTCAGCAACATTAAGTTTCTCAAGCATCTTTTTACGGCTAGTAGTCTGCTTACTTTTCGCTGCATTTGCAGAGAATCTTCTGATAAACTCTTCGAGTTCCTTTTTCTTTTCCTCAGCCTTAGCTTTTTGGTTCTGCATCTGCTTCAGCGCCAGCTGAGAAGATTCATACCAAAAAGAATAGTTACCTGCAAACATAGACACTTTACCATAGTCAATATCAATAGTATGTGTTGAAACAGCATCGAGAAAATGTCGGTCGTGAGATACTACAAGTACTGTATGCTCAAAGTTAGCCAAATAATCTTCAAGCCATGCCACCGTTTCGAGGTCGAGATCGTTAGTCGGCTCATCAAGCAAGAGGTTGTCAGGGTTTCCATATAATGCCTGTGCAAGCATGACCCTCACTTTTTCTTTACCAGAAAGTTCCCCCATCAGTTTGTCGTGAAGATTCTCCTTAATTCCAAGTCCACTGAGAAGGATAGCAGCATCACTTTCCGCATTCCATCCGTCCATTTCAGCAAACTTCTCTTCAAGTTCAGCAGCTCTGATTCCATCTTCATCAGTAAAATCTTCCTTTGCATATATGGCATCTTTCTCCTGCATAATATTCCAAAGCACGGAATGCCCCATGAGCACAGTGTTAAGGACGGTGCACTGGTCATATTTGAAGTGATCCTGAGAAAGAACCGATAGACGTTCTCCAGGACCGAGCGAAATAGTTCCTTTCGCTGGTTCCAACTCCCCACTAATAGCTTTTAAAAGTGTGGATTTTCCCGCACCATTAGCTCCAATGACACCATAAATATTTCCATTAGTGAACTTCATGTTCACATCCTTATAAAGCACTCTCTTTCCAAACTGAATCGCTAAATCCGAAATTGTAATCATACTTGCATATTTTTTGCAAAGATAGTGAAAATAAATGAAGAAAATGCAAGAAAGTCGGAAATAAGTGGAAATATCAATTCATGATAGCGAAATAGTCAACGATTCCAATAAGCTGCTTTTTGTCATCGACCACTAGTAGTGAATGAATTTTAAATCTTCTGAACATATTCTGAATTTGCGTGAGCTTGGCTTCAGGATTGATTGTTTTCGGGTTGCAAGTCATCACATCCTGAACTCTGACATTCAGAAAGTTATCCTTATTTCCCTCCACTGCTCTTCGGATGTCACCATCTGTGATAATTCCATTCACCATTCCATCATCATCGAGAATTACCCCAAGCCCCAATTTACCTTTACTGATATCAATGATAGCATCGACAAGCAACATTTCCTTAGGAATTATCGGCAGGTTTTCCTTATACATGACATCCTTCACCTGTGTGAGCAATTTATGTCCAAGGCTTCCTCCCGGATGGAGCATGGCAAAGTCATTGGCTTTGAAACGCCTCAGTTCCATCAATGCAATGGCAATAGCATCTCCCATTGCCATTGCCGCAGTGGTAGATGAAGTAGGAGCGAGATTCAATGGGCATGCTTCCTTATCCACCTTAACCAAAATATGGATGAAAGAATGCTTCGCCAACAAAGAATTGGAATCTCCAGTCATACTTATCACAGGAATACATCTGTCCTGCATAAATGGAATGATTCGTAGCAACTCATCCGTATTTCCAGAATTGGAAATCATAATAATGAGGTCGTCCTGAGTGATCATTCCCAAATCGCCATGAAATGCGTCCAATGTGTTCAGATAGAAAGACGGTGTGCCTGTGCTTGAGAGGGTTGCAGCCATTTTAGCAGCCACATGTCCAGATTTTCCCACACCAGTGACCACCACATGTCCTTTACAGTGGTAAATAAGGTCAACAGCCTTATCAAAACTATCGTTCAAAGTTGGAATGATATCCAATAAAGCCTGAGCTTCATCCTTGAGACATCTTTCCGCATATTTAACAGCAGAACGCATTGGTTAAAGCAAAATAAAATCAGAAGTTTTTAAACTGAGGGTTATTCTCACATTTGACAGCCACACATTCCATCTCAATCAGCCATTGCGGCCTGCAAACGGGTGCAAGAGTGATAATCCAAGGTATCTGAGGGAACTTTCTATCAAAAAGCGATTTAACTATTTGACAGTCAGAAATATCCCTTAGATAAACAATAATTTGCATGACATCATCAAAAGTACATGAAGCTTCGTTAAGCAAAGTCTCAACATTTTCCCACATCCTGAGAGTCTGCTTCTCAATATCGCCCGGATACATCACCTCCCCCTTATTATTGATAGATGCAGTACCTGAAATAATCACATGCTCACGATCTCCATAATGGATAGCCGTTCCCCTCTCAAAAGTTACACCATATTCATGTGTTGGATTAAGATGAGAACTACCTTTAATATGTTTAAGCTGTTCTTTATCTTGCCCCATCAAGGCATAAGCTCCCAATTGTATGATCGCCTTTTGAGAAGCAGGTGTGCCACAAATACCAGTTGATGCAATGAAATGAGTGTCTTTGGTCAATCCCTGGTCTTCAAAATTCTCTCTTCTTGCTACAACCATAGGCGTGTACTGAAAATCCACATCCCGTACATAGAACCAGGTTCTCACACAATTATCAGCGATATTAGCCCCAAAACCATCAAGCAACATCTCATAATTCTCAAGCAAAGAACGTGTCTGCCCGTATGAACCACCTTCCGGATGAGTCATTCCCACATTCCACAAGTGTTTGTATCCATTATGCTCAACGACAATAGTATCATTCGTTTTATGCACCTGGACATTTTGTATGAAATACATCCAGACCCCTATTTTTGTACCATTGAGTGGTGGCTGCTGAATAACAGAACATGCACATAAATCATTCTGGCGCATCAATCCGACTTGATTCATGGCATCGCTGAGAAAATATCTTTTCTGCACCAATGTCATGTCTGTCAATCCGGATTCATGCGCCAGCCGTCTTTCCGCTTCATAAATATGCTGCAACTGAATTGGGAATGAGTCCTGCGTAGGTTCCAAGTTGATAATGGCATGCGCCTCTTTAACTCCATCTCCTTCAGGAGAAAAGACAGTCACCTGCACATCCGCAGCTAAATCACTGTATAAAAATCTTTTGTAGTCCATAATATATCAAAACGACTGCAAAGATAGTGAAAAATCATGAAGAACGGAAATGTAATTTTAAAAATGAGAATCAGAAGTCAAAAAAACATGTCAGATTTATTTCCACCGTATTTTAAGCTTCACAGGTTTCAGATTATCCCCTGTCACAGTGACAATGGAAGTTTCAGATTTCTTTGGCGCCCTGACCACAATCAATCCCTTACCATTCCACAATTGATGAACTGCATCTGTATATACACCAGTATCACGAAGATTTGCATTTCCGAAAGCAACCAGAGAAGCAGTACCGTTGATATTCACCTTCAGCTCATTCTCATTTTTAGAGCATACAATGCCATTCTTGTCGGTCAAAGCAACATCAATATAAGCAAGACCTTGTCCATCAGCCACATATTCATTTTTGTCGGTTAAAAGCGATATTTTAGACGGTTTATCAGAAGACTTGAGCAGAACCGATTCTATTTCGTTTCCATTCTCATCAAGGCCGACAGCCTTAATTTCACCTTTTTCATACGGAAGAGTGAATTTGGCTTTAAACTGTTCATTCTCTCCTGTCACCTTTTCATCAACAACTTTATTATTGATCAGAAGCCTCACCTTAGGATGTCTTGAATATACCACGACGTCAATGTTCTTCCCTTCCCATGCACTCCAATCCCAGGAATGCCATGTAGGCCAAGTTGACCATTGCGATGTTTTAATCGGTTCCACATATCCATCTGGCTCATAGACCGCAATATGCATTTTCTTTGCAGTATCAGTTGACTTAGGCGAAGTGATTTCACCATTCCACAGCAAATCTCTATAGAATGACACAGGCTTTCTCTCTCCAATCACATTGACATCTCCACAATACGCCCCATGCCAAGGGAACTGCAACTGCTGCCAGCTTTCTCCCTGTGGCCAACTTTTATATCTCCATCCGCCAATACCACTCTCACCAAGATAATCGAGTCCGGTCCATACCATATCTCCAATAACATAACTGAAATCACGAGTGATTTTCCAGTTATTGAATGCATCCTGCGGATAGGATTCGGTTTGCCATATCACTCTTTCCGGCACACGTTCATGATCGGTTTTATGTTTGAAAATCATATAATTATATCCAGCAATATCAAGAACTGCAGCATGAGGATCATAGATTTCCCAATCGCGGTCCCAGGCACAGAGAGCCTCAGTCACAGGTCTGGATTTGTCGCATTCAAGAATCGCATTCTTCAGATTTGAGGCAGTCTGAATCACCCTGATGTCTTTTCTCTCAATAACCTCATTACCGATACTCCATGCAATGATAGAAGGGTGGTTCACATCCCTCCTCACCATAGCCTGCACATCTTCCTTATAATGTTCATCAAACAAATTATGATAGTCAGCATTATTCTTTTGAGTGCGCCATCCGTCAAAAGCCTCATCAATCACCATCATTCCAAGATGGTCACAAGCCTCAAGAAAATTGGCTGAAGGCGGGTTGTGACTTGTTCTGATGAGATTGAATCCCGCTTCCTTCATCAATGCCACTTTACGAAATTCCGCATCTTTATAACTTGCCGCTCCAACAATTCCATTATCATGGTGGCAACAAGCGCCATTAATAAGCACAGACTTTCCATTCAGTCTGAAACCATTTTCAGCATCGTATTCAATCGAGCGGAAGCCAAATGATACTGTATTATCGTCAAGCAAGGTGTCATTCTCCTTCAGTTTCAATTCTGCCTGATACAAATTCGGTGTTTCCGTACTCCATAGCTTAGGGGTAGAAATATGTTCTGAGAGTTGCACCTCTTTCTTTTCGCCTGGATTGACAATAACATCCATATTTGAGCTTAAGCCGTTGACATTAAGAGACGCACTTACGGTGCGGGACCTATTGTCGTCATTAACAACAATTGCGGTAACAATGACATCACCATTCATCTCAGACTTAACAACGGTGGAGTTATCTAGAAAATGTACTTTATCAGACACCATCAGCTGCACATCACGATAAATACCAGATCCAGAATACCATCTGCTGTTTTTTTGTTGAGAGTTGTCCACCCTCACAGCAATGACGTTTCGTCCCTGTTTGATAAATGGTGTCATATCCACCACGAAATTGCTGTATCCATAACCATGTCCTCCAGCAAGATTGCCGTTGACATACACTTTAGAATGCATATAGATTCCGTCAAAAAAAAGTCGGTGTGAACGACCGGCATCTTCGGCTGACACATTATAAACTTTTCTATACCATCCTATTCCTGTAGCATAATATCCACCCTCATTTCCCGCAGGGTTGTCTATTTTAGTTTGGCTCTCAATACTCCAATCATGAGGCAGGTCAAGTGTCCTCCATGAATTGTCGTCAAAATCCGTCAACATGGCATTTTCATTGTCACCTAGATTAAATTTCCAATCAAAATTGAAGTTGGTGGTCTTTGCATTTAATGACGAACACACCATAGCTGAAAACAGCAGTACAAAATAAAACTTTCTCATAATAAATACATTTTTTACAAAGTTAAGGAAAAATCAAAAACAAAGCCCCCAAAATAGGTTAAAAAGGGAAAATAGTTGCATTTCAAATAGAAATAGTTGCATTTCAAATAGAAATAGTTGCATTTCAAATAGAAATATTAACTGCGTTCTCATTGTAAGTATCCATCTATTAGCCAAAATTGTTGACCCAATAATACTCAATGCGTAAAAAATCACTTTTTATTTTACCTAAATTTGAGTATTGTGCCCAAAGTCAATAAGCAGTAACTTTGCAGTGCAAATAAGAAGGATAATAAAAGGATAATAGATAAGACAATAAACATGAAAAAAGAAGTTGCAATCGCACTTATCACATTAGCAGGATTAACAGCCTCAGAAACAGCCAAATCTCAAGTTGTAGCTGCTGACAGCGTGATGGAGCATGTGAAAGGAAACAGACTGAGTATTGGTGGCTATGGTGAAATCGGCTACAGTCGTAATTTCTACAGCGACCATGTGAGCCGCTACAGTGCTCCCGAAGACCACAAGAACGACCCAAGCCATGGCCGTTTCGATATTCCCCACGCAGTTATTTATTTAGGATATGATTTTGGTAAAGGTTGGAGTTTTGGAACAGAAATCGAATTTGAACATGGTGGTTCTGGCGTAGCCTACGAGAAAGAAGACGAAGAAGGTGGAGAATGGGAGCAAGAGACAGAAAAAGGAGGTGAAGTTGAGTTGGAGCAATTCTGGATTCAGAAAAGTTTCTCGAAAGCCGCCAATATCCGTGCCGGACATATCGTGGTACCAGTAGGATTAAACAACGCTTACCATGAACCTTTGAATTTCTTCACCGTTTATCGTCCAGAAGGAGAGAACACCATACTGCCTTCCACCTGGCATCAGACCGGTGTCAGTTTTTGGGGTCGTAGCGGTGACTTCCGTTATGAAGCCCAATTTCTCGCCGGCTTAAACGCTGACAACTTCACTACCACCGGTTGGATCCATAAGGGCACAAGTTCTCCACTTGAATTTGATGTTGCCAACAAATATGGAGGAGCTATTCGCGGTGATTATTATGGAGTGCCAGGCTTGCGTGTCGGCTTAAGCGGTTACTATGGCCACAGCATCGGCAACAGTTATCCTAAGAACAAAAACGGCGTTGACGCACAATATAAAGGCGCTGTCGCCATAGGCGCGGTAGATTTCACCTACAATGCCCACAACTGGATAGTCCGTGGTCAGGCGGATTATGGTTATATCGGCGACACCGACCAACTGAACTATATCTACAACCGTCTGAACAAAAAGTCGCCATATCATCACTCCACTCCAGTGAGTCAGAACGCCTATGCCATTGGCATAGAAGCTGGCTACGACATATTCTCACAAATTGAGAAAATGCGCGCTGACAATCAGAAGTTATATGTTTTTGGCCGTTATGAAAGCTACAATGCATGTGCTTCCAGCAATATGTCAAAGTATTC
>OMUD01000295.1 GCA_900314125.1 uncultured Prevotellaceae bacterium
ACATGGAGTATGAGGTGGTGGAAGGCAGCAGCAAGTCACGCAAGTTTGCAGAACGGATCAACGACTACAAACAACGCCATCCGGAACGGATGAAAAAGTAATCTTTTCATATTAGGGTATTTTTTATTAAAAAAACACTATAATGATTTACTTACAAAGGTAAATCAATTCTCTCTCTTTTCCTAATTTAACGTGAGCTTGACGAAGTTCTAGGTGTAGTTGACCTATTGATTATTTGATAAATAGCGGAATTGTTAGCAACTTTATATATACAAAAAAATCCTCAATCTATATTTACATACATAATCAAATACACATCTTCTTGACCATAAAACCGGCTGGCATACATGTTATTTGACAAGAATTTTTCTTCCTTTGGTGATGATAATAGAACGATAAGAGTCGTCAACACGTTGTCCGGAAAGGTTATACTTGGCTTCGTCGTCAGAATATGAGTCGATAGATACATCTGGTATGGACGTTATGACGTCAACGGCAAAATATTCCTGAGGAGCAGTCGTACTCTTTGAAACAAAATAAGCATGATGGGCGGGATTTACAAATGTGGAACCGTCTGTCGACATCCACTTCAAACCCACTTGCTGGTTACTATTGTCTAAAGTATAGTAATAGTTGCCACCATGAGTCAGTTGATCTTCGTCTGTACCACGAAGTTGATTGTTTGCGTCTATCGTGGGCTTTGACGTTGTTGGGACCATGACGTATGTGCCTGGCTCGGCCTTCAAAAGAACTGCCTGACCTGCCGGAAGTACAGCTCCGGATGTGACTATCCGACGGCTGACAACGATAGAATTATTCCTTTCCTTTAACGTGAATGCCTGCATACCTTCCGGAAGCAAAAAACTCTGATTGCTGTAATAGAAGGTTGTATAGCCCGATTCCGGTACCTGAACAGTTAGAAGCGGATTCTTGTATGTGATAGAGAAACCTTGGAAATTCACCCACTGGTTGCTGCTGGTGACATTGGCACTGAGTGTCATTTTATGATCCACCACATAGATATCGCTAAGCGTTGTCTGCGACCTGTCGCTTGTCAATGTCTGTGCAGCGCCAGATGTTGTTTCGTCTGTGGTCAACAAAACTTCTGTCTCACTGACAGTCTTCAACGTTGGAAGATTGTCCTTGACGGTGTTGCCAGCGGAAGCAGAAACTACAGGAAGCTGACCTATAGCATCATTACGGTAAAAACCATGGAACACAACGTCATATATGCCGTTAGGAAGATCCGTCTGAGTCTGTTGAAGCTTTATCGGCTGATGAAGGACTTCTATATCGCCGTCTGTGATGGTTGTGTTTGTGTCTGTCCAATCTGAAGTCGTACCATTACCCAACATATCTGCATTTGTAAACAGGCAGGTTGCGTCAACTGAACAGGTGATGTCGCCAGCGGTTGCTATCAGCAGTTGTCTCGTGGCATCACGTAATTCTGAAACAGTTGCATCATCATTGGAATAAACAGAATAAGCATGCTGTAATTCTGATGAATAGTCGCTTCCCTTTTTAGCATCAAGAATGGATTGTTGAAGTTTGTAAAGGCGTGAACGTTCTTTATATTTAGCATAATTCCCGTTGGTAATGTCACGGGGGGAAATGAACGCCCATTGTGTGTAACCACGACCGTTGCTTGTGGTAAGAGGCCCACCGTATGCGTATGTAACATCTAATAATGCAACCTGACTCACGGATTTGAGCGTGTACACAACACCTGATGGAGTGCTCACAGGATTATAGATAAAAGAACCTTCTGTTTTAGTACGGTCACTCCACACATTGCATGCATCGGAAAGACAACCGATATATGAATTTGCCTTGTCGCTCATGGACAAATACAATTTATTGCCGGTTTGTCTCTGAACTTTGAGACGGTATTTGTTGGCAATGGTTGTATCGCCTTTCGGAAGACGCTGAGCAAGCGATTGGGTGTTCCAACTCATTCCATAAGTGACAAAAGCATCGGCTTCAACATTGTACATAAGTACTGACTCAGAAGAAGTCAGTTGCTGAACATTCTTGCATGGCAATGACGGCGGAATCCAACCTTCTGGTTGATGCGGCTCTGAATGGGTCTGAGCGATGATGTCATTGATTTCATTTGCAGACAACTCATAGTTATAGATTCGAAGGTCATCAATACAGCCATCCATGAGTGGAACATCTTCAAAAACACTGGCACCTACACTGTTGAGCACAGGACAAATGTCTGTAAGACGAACCGAAACCGGAGCACTTGAAACGGAAGTGCCGTCAACATAGATGGTCACTTGCTCGAAGCCTATTGATAACGCAACATGATGCCAACCTTCTGACAAACTGCCGGCTTGAAGCGTTTGTTCGCTTTCACCATTCACTATGTGGTACTCTATCTTGCCACCGCTGTTCAAGGACAGACTGGCATAATGGTTCGCGTCGGAAACAAAGTCATAAAGTCGGCTGTTCTTGGCAAAAGAATCAGAAGGAGAGTAAACCCACAATGCAAATGTGGCGTTTGGAAGATTGCTTACTGTGGATGGGAGATTTATATAATTTGATACACCGTCAAAAAGAAATGAAGACTTGCCTGAACGTACGTTTGACGTTTCACTTGTTTGAATGGTAGGCACACTGAAAACTGCATTAAGATGATTGTCTGTCATATCATTTGGAGACAATTCAAATTCGTAACGGGCTATCAGTCCTTTTTTGTAATCTACTGAAACACTTATTGGTTCTGAGAGTGCGGAACGATTCTGAGAATAGTCTACACTTTGAATAGAATAATAGTATGTATGATTGGCATGGCATGTGTTGTCAAGAAAACGGCTTTCATTAACTCCACGGCCAATTACATCATAAACAATTTCACCCTCACCGTTCTTCTCACCACGAAGCACTATATAGCCATTGAAATCTTTGTCTTGCACATTGGCATCCCAAGAAAGGAGAACGGAATTGACGTATGGAGTGGCGGTGACATTAGATGGAACCTGGGGAGCGACAGTCTCACAGACTGCATCCACAGGAAGGAATTTCCACAACTGATGGTCGCCTGTGGCTTCCGAACAAAGAGTTACTGTTGTGTTATTCGTTGTTCTTGCACCATTTGCCTCAAGATACAGACCTGACTGATAGTTGCGTATCTTATAATAACCATCACCAGCATACTCAAACGTCCATCGTTGGTTCTCTAAATTGGTGATAGGATATACACTTACTGTTCCACCAACCCTTACCTGGAAACCGCCTGTCTCCATGTTCATACCACCATTTCGCACGCTATGAACATAGAATCCGGTTAAGTCACCAGCATTATCCTTCAACTGCTCCAATGACCACTGCTGATATGTATAACCTTTATTGTCATACAAGACTACTGAAGCTGAGTTTGCTGTAGAACCACCTTGTATGGTCAGCAACTTCTGACTCTTCTTGTTTACTATAATATAATTGGAATTCGTAAGAGGATAGAGAGGAACATCTTCTCCGCAACTGACACGTACACTCCTCTCAGCACTCTTCTGATATTGGTCACCATACCTATAACCTCCTGGTAATGATATTGAATAAGAGTACACAGGGCCATAACCATCAAAAAAAACTGGCTTATCACGGCATACATATTCATAACTGCACGAAGAAGCCTGACGCTCACTCATGCCCGCAAATGTCTTTATACTTCCGTCTGGCATTCTATAGACGGCACTGCCTGACCATGCAGAACGATTCTCACCATAACCCAAACGTGAACCGCCGGCACTCGTGGCAACACAGAAATCGCCTCGGCTCGGACCGACTGTTCCCCACCAAATGCCATTTTCCATACCATAGTTGGCACCGACAATGCCTTCCATCACATTATGAAGCTCATCATTGGTCGCTACATTGCCATCTGACTTCACATGTTTATAGAAGTCGGAATAGTGGTTGAAGTCTCCGGCCAGTTGGTGGGTGTTACCTTCGTCCACATAGGGCTTCATGTAGTCATACCACTCCATCGCACCGTCATTGTTACAGGTATTACCGGCACATATTCGAATACCATCAAAAAAAGGGTCTTCCTTTATCAGTCGGGCTACAGACCTAAAGTCTGCTTTTGTGCCTTGATTGCTGGCTGTCACGTCTGGCTCGTTAAAAGGGGCTATAGACACCACTTTAAGACCATAATCCTGAACATATTTCAGTGTCGCCTTGATTACCTTGTACCATTCTTCCGGATGATGTGTGTATACATCTACATTGATATCCACAGGGTCTGAATTCAAGAGAACTCCTTCCGGCTTTGAAAGGGAGATATGCCGTAGACGGGATTTAAGATAGTTGATCTGACGGTCGGATAAACTTCCGTCTTCTTTCACGGGATCCATCACTTGAAACGAAATCCTGCCATATGTCAGACGGTCGAGTCCTATAAAGTTGATACCACGCAACACGTTTCCCTCATCGTCCCAAGCTGTGTCCATTCCCCAGTGAATCGGTGTGGGGGTCCCAGGGTCGGATGTGGAAAACGGCACCTTCACAGCATGCCTGTTGAATGGCTGAAGATACATGGAGGAATATTGTATGTTATCACCAGATGTTTGTGAATATACCGTTTGACAAACAAACAATCCAAACAAAGTCAGAAGATTCAGAAAACGGAATCTTTTAATTAATTTATTTTTAAAAAAGTTCATAAGCTGTTATTTCAAGGTGAGTTTGATGAAGTTTTAGATGTATTAATCTGTTGATTATTTGAGAAATAGCGTGATTTTTGGCAACTTTGTGTATAATTAAATGTTAAACTAACGTGAGTCCGGTATAAGAAAAGTGTTAAAATGGTTGTAGGAGTGATATTTCTTAGTAACTTTAGGCTGACGATGAAAAGTTTAACTATTAAACCATTACTCTTATGAATACTGCAAATTTAGTGGAAATTTTTTGTATATTCGATTAATTCTGTAAATATTTTGCGGTTGAACTGAAATAACATCTAATTGAAGACTCGAAAAAGCGTCATCGCTACCGCAAGGGTCGCATGTCCGACAATAAGATAATGACGATACATGTAATGTTCCATACTTCTCATTTCCGTGATTTATGACATTTTACCTTGAATACATTTGCCATCACATAAAGAAAGAATTCCCAAACACCATATCATACAACTTTTTCGTAGAGTAGGTCTGATGAAATAATAGATAGAATATTGAAATCATTGATAAGAGCAGACTTATTGCATAATCCTTAAACCGAACTCACGTAAGAATCAATAAATCAGCAAGCCAGCCATACCGCAGAGCACAATCATCAGGATGGGGTTCAGCTTGAACACACGAACACCCACAAAGGCAAAGATGAAGATCAGGATGCTCGTGATGAAGGCAAAC
>OMUD01000216.1 GCA_900314125.1 uncultured Prevotellaceae bacterium
TGATGGTGTTGATGCCCGTTGCGTCTGCACCTGGGAAGCGGATGGCCTTTGCGCCGGCAACCACTGCAGTTTCAGGGATATAGAGGTAAGCACGGTTAGGGCTTACGAGAACGGCATTCGTAGGGTCGGTGGCTGGGTAGAATGCCACGCCGTCAACTTCCGGCTGGTTCTGGAGCACGTATTTGTCAGCACCAGTGATTTCAGTGAAGTCGAACACACCGGTGAGGAGACCTTCGGTAACAGGTTCTTTACCAAGGGCTGCACCTCCAAATTCCTCATCCACCTCAGCCTCGCTGAAGAGCACGACAGGGGTGTTGGCAGTGATAGTGGTCTTCACCTCTTTGAGAACGAGCGTATAGCCGTTGGCTTCAAGTCCAGGAACAGTGTAGGCAGTCACGCCTTCAGGGATGGTCACGTCGAACGGAGCCACGAAGGTAGCATAATGAGCGTCAGTGATCCACATTTGTACAAAGTTCAAGTCTTCAGTTTTGTAAGCCTCTTCAATGGCCTTACCAGCCACGATGTAGTTCTCCTTGAACAATGCTGCGTCGAGGGTAGCCACCTGAGAATCCTGGAGGTCCTGAGCGCTCATGTTGTATTCAAAAGTGCGTTTCTCTTCTTTCTGGTTGTTGGCCATCTCTTCAGTGAGTTCAGTACCGGCAGCCACCACTGTGAAGTTCTTCCAAGAAACCCAGTTCACGCCCGTGTTGATCACTTTCACACCGATAGTGAGTTTGCCGTCTTCACCCACATAGCCATAAACCGTTGGTCTTCCATACACACCATTTTTGCATGCAGAAGCGTTGTCGCCGTAAGCGCGCTCGATGTTGTCGTTAGCGAAGATAAACACACCCGAAGGAGTAGCCTTTCCAGACTCATCAAGCACACGGATAAGAGCAGAAACCTTGTAGTAGCCAGGAGCAAAGCCTTCCATGGTGTAGCTCATCGTGGCGTCAGTAAGTGCCGTGCCACGGCCAATCCAGTTCTGGGTGAACGGAGTCTTCATATTTGATCCGTCGGCGTTTCCTTCAACTGACCATGTGTTCACTTCGAATGTTCCGTTATTATTGGTAGTCACCCACTTGGAGATGTCAGTTCCCTTGAGCGGACCAACAACAGCGTTGTAAGCATTGAGCGCCGCTGTAAGCTGTTCCTTCGCTTCAATGAGGGCAGCCTTGTTGGTGCGGTCCACATCAGCATAGGTAGTGGCTGCAGTTTTCAGGTCAGTTGCCATATCGGCATAGTCCTCATTTTTCAGCTCTTCATTCACCTGAGCCAGCGCAAATTCATAGTCGGCAATGAAGGCCGAGAGGTCCTCACCTTCCGTCACCATGCAGTTATAGAATGAAAGCCAGGAGATGTTGTTGTCGGCATTGACGGTGATTTTTGCGGTAAGGTTTCCACCGGCATCGGTAGTTCCCATGGCAGAGAAGTTGCCGATGTAGAACTGGCCAGATCCGAACTGCGTACCTGCGCTGATATCTACTGGAGTACCCTCACCCACCTGCAGCATGATGGCCTCAGCCGGTTTGGTCTTACCGTTGGTCTGACGCACACGTGCGCGGATGGTGAATGAATAGTTGGTGTTCGGCTTCAGGTTGGTCACTTTAGAAATCATCGTGTTTGCAGCGACGGATTGAGCATCTGCCACCCAATACTCGAAGAACGGTGCGAAGAACTCAGAACCGTCGGTATTTCCTTCCACAGACCATGTGTTGATATACATGCCTGCGGTATAGTCCTTACATTGCTTGCCGCCGATTGTCCAAGTGGAGAGGAGGATGTCGTCGATATAGTTTGTGGAATGCCATCCAGAGCTGTAGGCTTTGCTCTCAGACAGTTCCTCAGTGAGCGTGCCTGCCTCATACTCAGCGAGCCAAGTGCCATAATAAGCATCGTAAGACTCCTGAGTATAGACATTGGTGTTGTCGAGCACCGCCTTCATCTTAGCGAAATAAGCAGGTGCATTCTTGTAAGATTCAATATTCTTTCTTGCCTTATCTGTTGCTGTGGTCAATTCATTAATAGCTGCATCATATTCTTCTTCCGTATCGTAGGATTTGCCGTCATATTTGGTGATAGCAGCATTCAATGCATCCCGGAAAGATTGAGTCATTTGGTCAGTTGATGACGCAACTGGCTTAGCATCAGCCAAAGCCTTTTCGAAAGCAGCAATTTTGTCTTTCAAGACCACTTGTGTCAAATTGACATCTCCATAGTATTTAAGATGGAAACTCTTAAATATCGCCCAACAAGAATTTCCTTTTGTCGATACACCTACTTTCAAATTTCCATCTGTCACCTGAACGTATGCCAGATCAGAGAGATAATTGCCTGCCACAAATGAAACAGCCGCGTCCTGCATGTTATTTTCAGTGCCAGTACGAACCGGCAAAGTCTTTTGCGAGTCATTAGCGTAAACGTATGGAAGGTCGGTATTCGAACCATCTTGGCGATAGAAACCATTCACCTGCACACCATATACACCATTTGGCACACCCGTTAATTCTTGGCAAACATCAAATGCCACATGATAAGCCTCCACACTATAGACTGTTGAAGCTGCGTTTCCCGCACTTGATTTTGGCGCAGTAGCACCTGAATTTTTCCAAGCAGAATAATCTCTGTTGTTTCGTCCTAAGTCATGGTCTTTAATTAAATATGTAGCATCTGTAGGATTATCAATTGTAGCTGCATTTAAAAGGGCTGACATGTCGGCCTCAGAATACAATTTCCATTGTGATGCTTCAGAATTTGCATCACTACCACTCACATCCACTGTGCCATTAGACAGTGCTGTCAACAATCCACCGTTTGGGTTGGCAATGGTATAAACATTTTCTTTACCAGCAACAGAGGTCAAGGTGAAGTTAGTGGAGCCCCCATCACAAAAAGTGCCACTCAAATAATAGCTTGTGCCTCCGTTGGACACCACAGATTCAAAAGTGTAAACCCCATCAGAGATTTTTGCTAATTTCCAATAGTCTGCATGTTGCAGCGTGGAAGCTTGCGTGCCCCATGAATTACCTGGACCCAACCAGCGTCCATTTCCTACATTTTGGACATAATATGTCCCTGCTTCCTGAGCATACAAGCTCATCGCACTGATGACTAACGCCATCACGAATAGTAGTTTTCGTTTCATTGTGTTGTTA
>OMUD01000215.1 GCA_900314125.1 uncultured Prevotellaceae bacterium
GTTTTTCCATAAAAAAATAGCGGCAGAAGCTATTTTTTTATTTATTTGGCTACGCCGAATATTTCTTACTAAAATTTCCCCCAAAGAAAAGTAGCATTTCTTTATTTGTGTGACTTATAATTCGGGAATTTTATCTAAATTTGCAAAAAAAGATATAATAAAGTGGAAACACGCAAAGTAAACATTATTTTCACGTCGGACATCCACGGCAACTATTTTCCTTACGATTTCCGGCATGACCGCTGGGGTAAAGGTAGTTTGCAGCGGGTGCACGGCTTTGTTGCTCAGCAAGTGCGAAAGCTGTCGGGCAGCACGGTGTTGATCGACGGAGGGGACATCCTTCAGGGTGAGCCCACCGCCTACTATTTCAACTTCGTGGACCGCAGCACCAAGCACAAAGCGAGCGACATGTGCAACTTCATAGGCTACGACGTGGGTGTGATTGGCAACCACGACATTGAGTGTGGCCACGAACTGTTCGACAGCTATGTTGATGGCTGCAACTTCCCTATCCTGGGGGCCAACGCAGTGAGTCTCGAAAGTGGCCAGCCCTATTTCGAACCATACACGATTCTGGTCCGCAGCGGAGTGAAAATCGCGGTGATTGGCTTCACCAGCCCTGCCGTTCCCCATTGGATTCCTCACCGCGTGTGGTCCGACCTCCGGTTCGACGACATCAAGAAAAGCGCCGAGTACTGGATTTCGTATGTCCGTGAGCATGAGCATCCCGACTTCATCATCGGCCTGTTCCATTCGGGCATGGACGAAGGCATCGTGACCGACGACTACCGAGAGAACGCCGTCCGCGAAACCATCACGAGTGTGGAGGGATTTGACCTGGTGCTTTATGGCCACGACCACTCGAGCAACATGGAAGAGTTGGAGAACCCGCTGGGTAAAAGCGTGTTGTGTGTAAACCCCGGCAGTTTTGCCCATTCCGTGGCTGAGGTGAGGATCAAGTTCACGATGGACGAGACGGGGCATGTGGTGAAGCACGACATGACAAGCCAGCTCTATTACATCGGCAAACTTCACAACGCCCACTGCATGGAGTTCAAACGCCATTTCAAGAACGAGTTTCTTGCCGTAAAAAAATTCGCATCGAAGAAAATCGGCCGTTTCACAAAGGGCGTGGACGTGTCGGACGCCTATTTCGGTTCCTCCGCCTACATCGATTTCATCCATCAGCTTCAGCTGGAAGTGAGCGGAGCGGACATCAGCTTTGTCGCTCCTTTCTTCTTCAATGCGAGCATTGACGCGGGAGATGTTCGGATAAGCGATGTGTTCAACCTCTACCGGTTTGAAGACAAGCTCTACACACTGGAGCTGACGGGTAAGGAGATTGAGCAGTATCTGGAAATGAGCTACGCCACATGGACGAACCAGATGCACGGTCCTCAAGACCCGTTGCTGCTGTTGAGCCCGATGAAAAACAACCCCGAGAAGATGGGGTTCAAGAACTTCCTGTTCAATTTCGACTCCGCCGCCGGCATCTGCTACGACGTGGACGTGAGCCACCCTGCCGGAAGCAAGATCAGCATCCGGAGCATGAGCGATGGCAGCAGTTTCAGTTATGAGAAGACCTACAAGGTGGCGATGACCGCCTACCGCGCCAATGGTGGCGGCGAGTTGCTGACCAAAGGCGTGGGGCTGAGCAAGGAAGAGATTGACAGCCGGACCTTGTGCTATTCAAAACACGACATCCGCCACTACATGATAGAATACATCAGCCGGATGAAAAATGTGACTCCTCAGAAAATGGGTCACTGGCGGTTCGTTCCTGTAGATTGGGTGGAGGCAGCTGAAAAGCGTGAGCGCAAAATCCTGTTTCCAGAGCGGGAAGAGAAGTCCTCTTCCTCAGACGAGGGCACTCCAACGTCGTCCGCCCCAGAAACTTCCACTTCTGAATAAATCATTATGTCAAGAATGCTGACCATCATAGGCCCCACCGCCTGCGGCAAGACCCGCTTCGCCGTCCGTCTGGCTCAAGAGTTCGACGGCGAGATTATCAGTGGCGACAGCCGTCAGGTTTACCGCCGCATGGATCTCGGCACGGGGAAGGACCTGTCGGACTACGAAAGCGACGGGAAGAAGGTGGCTTACCACCTGATTGACATCGCAGAGCCTGGCACGAAATACAATGTTTATCAGTTTCAGCGCGACTTCGTGAAAGCCTATCAAGACGTGAGTTCCCGTGGCAAGCTTCCCATTCTGTGCGGCGGCACCGGGCTTTACATCGAGAGCGTACTGAGAGGCTACCGCATGTCGTACGTCCCCGAGAACAAAGCCCTGCGCAAAAGTCTGGAAGGCAAGAGTTTGAAAGAGCTGACCGAGCAACTCCGCAGTTACAAGGAACTGCACAACACCACGGACGTGGACACCGCCCAGCGTGCCATCCGCGCCATCGAGATTGAGGAATACTACCGCCTGCATCCTGCAGAGGAAGGTCCTGACAACCAGGAAAACGAGCGTGTGCTTCAAGCCATCGGCGAGCATCCGCTGGTGGTGGGTCTGAACATCAACCGTGAGTTGCGTCGGTCGCGTATCAGCGCCCGCCTTCGCCAGCGTCTGGACGAAGGGATGCTCGACGAGGTGCGCGGCCTGCTTGCAGAAGGAATCGCCCCCGACGACCTTATTTATTATGGTTTGGAATACAAATATCTTACGCTCCATGCGATTGGCCAGCTGAGCTACGAAGAAATGTTCCGCCAGCTCGAAATCGCCATCCACCAATTCGCCAAACGCCAGATGACGTGGTTCAGAGGTATGGAACGCCGGGGACTGCAAATCCACTGGCTCAACTGTGAGGATGGTATTGAGCACAATGTCAGCATGGTGAAGGAATTATTAATAAATTAGGAATGATTGCCATCCGGGCGTAGCGCAGCAACCCTGTTGCTGGGAATCCCATTGGGATTACTCCTTGGTGAAGCTAAAGCTTCAGCCGTCGCAAACCGAGCTCCTATTCCGCTCGGTGGACGACAGCTTTATTGCCCATTTTCCTCATGCTCAATGAAAAACGGAAAAAAATTTGTTTTTTAAAGTTAATTCACTAACTTTGCAACATGTACTGGTTCGTATTCATCAGCAACAACATCCTGCTC
>OMUD01000303.1 GCA_900314125.1 uncultured Prevotellaceae bacterium
AAAGTTACACCAACATTTTGTACATATCAAAAATGAGGAAAGTTATTTTTTTATCGTTACTAAATAGATATAGTGATTAAAAAAACAACATATAACTAAAAATTATAGCATGAATAAACTCCTTCTTTGGATAATCGCTCTTGGGACAGGACTGACGCTGGGATTGCTTGGAGTTGGCTGGGTGAATGCCGTCACTGATTTTGTGGCTGTGATTTATACAAGACTTTTCAAATTCCTATCTGTTCCTACCATCATTCTAGCTGTCATCACAACGTTATCAACTTTTGGAACCAACGGAACGGGGAAAATTCTCGGAAGAACGTTTTTATATACTTTGTTGACCACTGTGGCGGCTGCACTGGTTGCTGTCTTGCTTTTTTTGTGGATCAGTCCCGAAAATCTCCCTGTTGAAGCATTCAGTGTGGTGGCTGAGCCCACAAACTTGGATGAGGATTCATCCTATTATGCTCATATCCTTTCTGTCATTCCAGATAATTTCGTCAAACCTCTGCTGGAGGGCAATGTCTTTTCACTACTCATCATTGCGTTTGCGGTGGGAATCGCACTCTCAAAAATGCCGAATTCCGAAAACAAACAACTTTTGGTTAAAGGACTGTTGGGATGCCAGGAGCTGCTCTTCTTTCTGATCAGAGGATTGATGCATACGCTCCCCTTGGCTATTCTTGCCTTCTCAGCACAACTCTCTGCTCAAATGACAGCAAGCAACGTGGCGGAGTCTATCGGGAATTATGTGCTTGTGATTCTTGCAGCGAACTTTTTGCAGTTCTTCGTCGTATTGCCGGCTTTTCTGCTTATAAAAGGCATAAATCCGGTATATGTGCTCAAAAAAATGTTCCCTGCCGTGATGATGGCTTTGTTCACAAAAAGCAGTGCGGCTACGTTGCCTGTCACCATGCAGTCTGCTGAACGGAGACTGGGAATAAGGAGAAACATCGCAAGATTTGTGCTTCCCCTTTGCACCACGGTCAATATGAATGGATGTGCGGCTTTCATTGTGGTGACATCGCTGTTCGTCATGAAAAATGGAGGATTCGACATTCAGCCTGAATCAATCGTTCTTTGGACCGCTATTGCTGTGTTTGCTGCAGTCGGAAATGCAGGAGTGCCTATGGGATGTTATTTCATCACCATTTCTCTGATGTCGGGAATTGGGGCACCTGTGGCGGTGATGGGAATCATTCTTCCTGTCTATGCGGTCATTGATATGATTGAGACGGCTGAGAATGTGTGGTCTGATTCATGCGTTGCGGCGATGGTGGATCACGACGTGTGAACGGAACAGTTGTTCTAAAGTGCATATATATACAAATCTGATGCCGGTATTTTGTGTATATGCGGTTTTTATCCATATATACCACAGTTGTGGTATGCCGAATGCCACGTTTGAGTTATTTCAACTATTGAGGATTCAGCTTAAATTTGCAAAAAAAATAAAACAGGGTTCAAGCCAATGCTGATCCCATCGAAATATTACTAGTTTCAAGTATATGGCAAAGGATAGCAAAAAACTCAGTATTATCGCTTTCAGTGGAGATTTTGATAAGCTGACTGCGGTTTTCACACTGGCAACTGGAGCGGCTGCGGTCGGATACGAAGTGAATATCTTCTTCACCTTTTGGGGACTCGATGCCATCAAGAAGAAAAAAGGAAGGGCTTTCGTGGGGGGATCTAAGCTGACTAAAATGTTTGGATTCATGATGGGAGGATTGAAGGTGGCACCAAACTCTAAATTCAATTTTTGGGGCATAGGACCGAAGATTTTCCGAAAGCTTATGAAAAAGAACAACGTGGCCACTCTTGAGGAACTGGTTGAGGCGGCCATTGCATTGGAGGTGAATATGTATGCCTGTGAAATGGCGATGCATGTGCTGGGGCTCAAGAAGGAAGATTTCATTCCTGAAGTGAAGGATGTGCTTGGAGTCGCCACTTTCCTCAATCTCAGCGATGGAGGGCAGACCTTGTTTATCTGAAAAATGATGGAATGATATTTCTCTGGCTTTATTAACTACCATTAACTCATTGATTGTTAATTATTTCTTTTATTTTAACAAGAATATATCATGGCTACTAAAGTTTTAGACATTACCAAAGAACATTGTCCGATGACTTTTGTCAAAACGAAAATTGAGCTCTCAAAACTCTCCGAGGGAGACATCCTTGAAGTCTTGCTTGCGGAAGGTGAGCCACTTGATAATGTACCCAGAAATGCTGTTGAGCAGGGGTATGATGTGATTTCTGTGGAACATGTGGAAGGAACTACGCATAAAGTAACTATAAAAAAATAATAACCTATGGCTGATTCTAATCTCCAACGCAGTGTCACTACTGCTACTGCCAGAAAACTGGCGACTACGACCAAAACTCCTCCGCAGATGGGGAGTATCACCCCAAGATTGCTCCTGAAACTCTTGCCTTGGGTGCAAGTCAGTGGAGGTACATTCCGCGTCAATAGGACTAAGGTCGAACTCAGAAAAAGTGAAAGACTGCCAATTGAGTATGTCAACGGCACGCCATCTTTTTCTGCCAAAAGTCTGAAGGCGATTCCCCTCTTTTCTGAATTTGACGATGATATCGTAGAAAGGCTCGCAAGCTCTTTCGAAACCAATGAGGTGGATATCGGTAAACTGTTCGTGGAAGAGGGGAAGGACAAGCAGAAATTCTTTATCGTGGCGAATGGTCAGGCTGAGGTCATCAGTAAAGGACCACACGGGGAAGAATTGAGAATAGCTCTGCTTGGCGATGGTGAATATTTCGGAGAAACCGACCTGCTCGACGATGCAGAATCTACTGTTTCTGTAAGAGCTGTCACACCTACCGTATTCCTCGGACTCAAACTCAAGGAACTCGTCAAGTTCATAAAGGAAGTTCCTGATTTCAGAGAGACTTTCGATAAAGCGGTCGATAAGCAACTCAGGCTTAAGGCTACTGTGAACGACCATGGAGAGAAGCATATCGACCTTGTGAGCGGACATGAGGAGGACAACATCATTCCGGAAACTTACATCGATTATGAGGAGAACCCTACTGAATATTCTCTCAACACACTTCAGACTGTGGTACGGGTGCATACGAGGGTAAGTGATCTCTACAATAACCCTTATAACCAGTTGGAAGAACAACTCAGGCTTTCTATTGAGAGCATCAAGGAAAGACAGGAATGGGAACTCATCAACAATAAGAAGTTCGGTTTGCTCTCTGCTGCTAATCCAGCTTACAGAATCACCACCAGATATGGATCACCTACACCTGACGATCTTGACGAATTGCTTAGCCTTGTGTGGAAAGAACCGGCCTTCTTCATTGCTCATCCAAGGGCTATCGCTGCGTTCGAAAGAGAATGCACGTGGAGAGGGGTGCCACCGGTGACAACAAATCTCTTCGGCACCAATGTCATTCTTTGGAGAGGGGTGCCTATCATTCCGTCGGATAAGGTGGAGGTCGAAGGACAATACCTCACAGGAAGAGGGGTGGGAACCACTAAAATCATCCTTGTCAGAGTGGGAGAGAAGAACCAGGGAGTTGTCGGACTCCACCAAGGAGGAATACCGGGTGAAATCGCACCGTCTCTCTCGGCCAGGCTCATGGGACTCGACAAGTTTGGAGTCGCTTCCTATCTCCTGACTAAATATTTCTCATTGGCCACACTCACCGATGATGCCATTGCGGTGCTTGAGAATGTGGAAGTGGGATATTACCATGATTATCAACATAGAAACAAAGTTGAAAAATAATGCTCAATTTTTCCGAAATAAATAACTTCCCAACTTACGATGGAGGGGCGTTCGACATTCTGAAAGAGGTTGCTGGGAAATACTGTCCGGAAGAGGTCAAAGAGATTCGTCGGGGGGTGATTCCCGATGAATCTCTCAACCTGGAAAATCTGGAAAAAGAATTCATGGCCCTTTTGGCTGGTGGGGATCCTTATCAACCGTTGCCATACATCGGTGAGGACCAGAACGATGAGGATGCCAGAGCCGGAAAGGAGGGATTCGTCACCGACGGAGGATTTGGTATAGGATTGCCTGAAACCCAAAAACTCAAGGATCTGAATTATAAAGAAAGTGACATCCTTAATCAAGAAGAAATCAAGAAGGACTTTCCCGTTCTCAATCAAAAAGTGAATGGTCACGACTTAGTCTGGCTCGACAATGGAGCAACTACCCAAAAACCGCTCCAGGTGATTGACAAGATTTCGGATTACTACAAAAAGGACAACTCAAACATCCATCGAGGTGCTCACACACTTGCAGCAAGGGCTACAGATGCCTACGAGGCTGCGAGGGAAAAGGTCCGGGCTTTTATCAATGCGGCTTCAACGGAGGAAATCATCTTCGTCAGAGGAACGACTGAGGGAATCAATCTTGTCGCTCAGACTTATGGCAGACAGTATCTCACGCCGGGGGATGAGGTCATTGTATCTGAACTCGACCACCATGCCAACATTGTGCCATGGCAGCAGGTGTGCAAGGAAAGGGGATGTGAGCTGAAGGCGATTCCTACGGACCGCAATGGTGACTTGATTCTCTCTGAGCTTGAGCGCTTGATTTCGCCAAGGACACGGTTTGTGAGTGTCGGACATGTGAATAACACGTACGGAACGATAAATGATGTGAGGAGGATCATTGATATTGCCCACAAGCATAATATTCCTGTGCTGATTGATGGGGCTCAGTCGATTGCACACACTGAGGTGGATGTGAGAAAGTTAGGCGCGGATTTCTTCGTTTTCAGCGGACATAAAATCTATGGACCTAATGGCATTGGGGTGGTCTATGGACGGAAAGAAATCCTTGAAAAGATGCAGCCTTGGCAGGGAGGTGGAAATATGATTAAGGATGTGACGATTGAACGCACTGAGTTCAATAATCCTCCAGCCAGATTTGAGGCGGGTACACCTAATGTGGCCGATGCCATCGGACTTGGAGCGGCTCTGGATTATGTGAGGCATATCGGAATCCACAATATTGAGCAACACGAACATTGGCTGACTGAATATGCGCGGGAACAGTTGGGTCTGATTCATGGACTGACCATTTTGGGAAATCCTAAAAACAGGGTGTCGGTCGTTTCTTTCGTGATTGACGGAATTCCTGTGCCGGAAGTGGGAACTTTGCTCGATAAGGAGGGAATCGCCGTCAGGGCAGGACATCATTGCGCACAACCTGCGCTCAGGGCATTGGGATATGAAATGAGTGTCAGACCCACGTTCGCCATTTATAACACCAAGGAAGACGTTGACAAACTGGTTGTTGCATTGAGAAAAATCATTGCGTCCAAATGAAATACGAAACGAACATACTGAATACAAAATATCAGAAACCTGATCCTTATGGCTCTCTGTCCATGCCAATCTACTACACGGCTGCATTTGAGTTTGATTCGGCGAAGGATATGAGCGATGCTTTTTGCGGAAGATCCATGAGCCATTCTTATGCCAGGATTTCAAATCCAACGGTGGCTTATCTGGAGGATAGGGTCAAAAAGGCGACTGGTGCTTTGAGTGTCACAGCGCTGAACACAGGAATGGCGGCCATCTTTTATGCTGTCACGGCGGTGGCGGCTCAGGGATTGAATATTGTGGCATCGAAGCATCTTTTTGGAAATTCGGTCTCTTTGCTGAGAGACACCCTCGGGCAGTTCGGAGTTGAGGTCAGGTTTGCGGATTTCAGAAATCTGGATCAAGTGAAAAATCTGATTGATGACAACACTTGTGCCTTGTTTTTCGAAATCATCACCAATCCGCAGCTTTTCGTCGCTGATATAAGCCTGTTGGCTGATTTGGCGCATCAAGCTGGAGTCCCTCTTATTGCCGACACCACCATTGTGCCTTTCTCTGCTTTCAATGCGGGAAGCCTTGGAGTGGATATCGAGGTGATTTCCAGCACAAAGTATATCTCTGGGGGAGGTACGGGACTGGGAGGACTGCTCATTGATTATGGAAAGTTTGACTGGTCGCTTGCCAATAATCCCAGAATCAAGGAAAGGGTGAAGAGAGTGGGGAAGAAAATGGCGTTCTCGGCAAGGGTGAAGATGGAACTGGTCACCAATATTGGGGCACTGATGACGCCTCAGGTGGCATATATGGAGACCCTCGGACTCGACACGCTCGACATTCGGTTCCAACGTCAAGCGCAAACCACACTCTGGCTTGCTCGTGAGTGTAGGGAATTGCCTGAGATTCAGAAGGTGAATTATGGGGGACTGGACGATAATCCTTACCACCATCTTGTTTTAAGCCAATTCGGACCATTGCCGGGAGCTGTCTTCACAATTGACCTGGATGATAAGCAAAAATGCTTCCAGTTCATAGATAGACTGCAACTCATCAGAAGGGCTACAAACCTCTTCGACAGGAAGTCGCTCGCCATTCATCCTGCATCCACCATTTTCGGACTTTTCACTGACTGTGAGAGAGCGGCGATGGATGTGTCAGACAATACAATCAGATTGTCGGTCGGACTGGAAGATAAAGAGGACCTCCTGGAAGATATCAAACAGGCTCTGAGATGAATGACGAGTGATTCAGATGAATGACGGGATGATTCTGATTCAGATGGTGAACTCTGAGGCGTTGATCCAGCCGGAACGCATGGCGTAGCGGAGCAATTCGTGAGCGGTGTTCACACGCAGTTTTCGGAATATGTTCTTCCGATGGGTGGTGATGGTGTGAACGCTGGAAAAACGCTCGGTGGCTATCTCTTTGGTGGTTTTTCCCTGGCAGATGAGTTTGGCAATCTCTAATTCTGTGCTGGTGAGCACATCTGGCGTCTCTTCTTGCTGCTGTTGGGTGAGCAGGATTTCCATCACTTGCTGGCAAATGTAGCGTTGGCCTTGACTGACTGACTTCAAAGCTTCGCGGAAATCCCTCAATCCGCAGTCTTTCAGAACGATGCTGAAGGCATGTGAGGAATAGAGCACTTTCCGAATGAATTTGATGGTCAGTTCTTCACTGACTAATATCCAAGATGTCATTGAGAACCTTTCGCTGAAAATCAGCAACTGCTCCTCATCTACAAAGTTGAACAATGAGTAGTCAAGAAGAACAATCGAGTTTTCATGCTTTTCCAACAATTGCATCAAATCTCGTTTGTCGGAGCAAATGTGGATCACATTTTCTTCGTTTTGTCTGATCAGATGCTCCAATGAGTAGCGGGTCAATTCTTGATTGTCTGCAAGGATATAGTTCTTTATCATGATTCCCAATAATTTTTGCAAAGATAGATATTTGTGGAATGTATGCCTATGAATTGGCTTTTAGTTTGTAATATATGTCTAAATTGAATTGAGTTTTGGAATATCTTTCTATGATTTTACGATTTGGAGATTTCCTGCGGTTCAAATTTTCTTTTTCTTTTTGCTCGTTATATTCTCTTTTTGTATCTTTGCATTCTAAAAGATTGGATTTTTATAACCAACTATACTAACTCAACTATTAACTTCACGATGTCATTTTTTTGACATCTTTTAATTTCACCACTTATGAAGCTTTTCAGATTTTTGTTGGCTGCTTTGATGATGGCATCGTCTTTGACTGCTGTGGCACAGACTTTTAAAGCGCCTGAGGGAAAACAAATCTACATCCCTAATGATTTGAAGGATAATGATTTTTCCAATCCGGACTCAAAATGGAGTTTTGCCCGCATGGCATATACTGACGACATTGTCGTGTTTTGGGAAAAGGAATTTGGTAACGACCTTTCCAAAGCACCAGCACTCGAGGGACATGACATGACTGTTGACATCGACAACCTTTTGCAAAAATTGGAGCATTTCTATCAATTCTATAAAAATGAACTGAAATTTGTGCTCCCTGGTTCTAAGTCTGAAAAGTATAGGATGATGGTCATGCTCAACTATTCACTAGAAGGTACGGCATACGGAGGGGACTACGATGGACAGATCGGAGCACTTTGGATTGCACCAAACCGCGTGAAGGACAAAACACTCAACTGCATCGCGCATGAACTCGGACATTCTTTCCAGTCGCAGATTATGGCGGATGGAACAGGAGAGGCCTGGGGAGGAGGCGGCATTTTCGAGATGACTTCGCAATGGATGCTCTGGAATGTCAACCCAAACTGGGTTACTGACGAGAATTATCATTGGAAAGGATTTATTGAGCATTTCAACAAACGATTCCTCGATGGAGAGAACATCTATCACTCTCCTTACGTGCTTGAGTATTGGAGCTATAAGCATGGGCTCACGGTCATGGGCGACTTGTTCCGCGCAGGAAAGAGAGGAGAAGACCCGGCTCTCACATATATGAGGGTGTTCAATCTTTCACTTGATCAGATGGCTGACGAGATGTATGACTGCTATTCCCGCCTGCTCACATTCGACTTCCCTAGAGTGAAGGAGTCGCACAAAAAATATGCTTGCCAGCTCCTCACTCAGTCCGTGAAGAAACAAGAAGGAAACCAGATGGTGCTCACGCCTGCTGATGGAAAATATCCAGAGCAATATGGTTTCAATATTTTTGAACTGCCTGTGGATAAGAAAAGCATGAAACTGACGTTCTCGGGAAAAGAAGGCGAAAACGTCGGATTCAGGTATGGTGTGGTTCTTGTCAACGACAATATGGAACCAACCTATCTTCCATTCTACAAAGACATCAAGAAATCCTTCAAAGTGAAGAAAGCAAAGGACACCTCGAGGGCTTTCTTTGTGGTCGTGGGATGCCCCACCAATAATTATGAAAGAATGTCTTGGGGAAGAAGAAACCAAAATCAGAATAAGCAGACTACGTACGAATATACACTCATGGTGAAGTGAATATTTTCAATAGAATTGATATATTTTCTTGAAAATGTATTAACTTTGTAATCTATATTATACGAATGTTATGTCTGTTGGTAAGTTTCTAAATATAGCATACAATGTTACTTCGCACTTCGTGGAGTCTATACCCAAGAAGGAACGGAAAAAATATGGCCAGTTCTTTACGTCAAAAAAGACGGCGGAATTTATGGCTTCACTTTTTACCATTGATTATTCTAAACCGGAATTAAGATTGCTTGATGCGGGTGCTGGGACTGGGCTGTTGACGACTGCACTCGTTGAACGTCTCAGAGATAGTGGCTACAATGGTAGGATTATGGCTGTTTGCTATGAGAACGACCTAAAGGTTTTGCCAACCCTGACTGTGAATCTGGAAAATTTGAAGAACTATTTAAATGTCAAATATGAAATTAGAATTGAAAATTATCTGACTTCACAGAACTTTCTTTCTGCTGACCTTTTTAAAAAGGATACGGAAGAATATGACATGATTATTGGCAACCCACCATATCTTAAAATAGCTAAAGATGCACCAGAGGCTCTTGCTATGCCTGAAGTCTGTTATGGCGCGCCAAATTTGTATTTTCTTTTTTGGGCAATGGGCATTAAGAATTTGAAAAAAGGCGAAGAAATGGTGTATATTATTCCTCGCTCATGGACATCTGGTGCTTATTTCGAACGTTTTCGTAAATTCTTATTTCAGCATTGTGTTATTATCAATATTCATATATTTGGTAGCCGTGATAAAGTTTTTGATGGGGAGTCTGTTCTGCAGGAGACAATGATTATTAAAATCAGAAAGACAAATGAAAAACCAAGATTCGTGAAGATGTCTTCAAGTGAAACCTCTGACTTTGAGGGGATCAGGAGCTATGATGTCGATTATAATACGATTGTGGCTCCAAATCAGTTTGTTTTTCTAGTTACCAGCCCAGAGGAGACCGAGATTCTTTCGCGTGTTAATAGCCAGTCAAATACATTAGAATCCGATGATTTAAGGATGCGTACGGGGCTTATAGTTGATTTCCGTTCCCAAGAGGTTTTGCGTGACAATGATGAAGATGGTTCTTTTCCATTATTTTATTCACATCATATCAAAAATGGTCGTGTACAGTGGCCGGTAGGGAGGGAGGCGGAGTATATTGTAACTGATAAACCAAGTTTCCTTCAGGAAAATACAGATTATTTATTCGTAAAACGTTTTACATCCAAAGAAGAAAAGCGCCGACTACAATGTGGAATCTATCTGAAAGCGGATTATAGTGAATATAAATACATAAGTACGCAAAATAAAATTAACTTTATCAAGTGCGATACACCAGAATTGGCTTATGGTCTCTATGTGCTGCTTAATTCAACGCTCTACGATGCATATTATCGTATACTTAATGGCTCAACTCAGGTTAATTCAACTGAAATCAATCTGATGCCAGTGCCATCAAAAGATGCGATTTGTGAAATGGGGCGTGAGTTGATAGGAAGGGAATTGACAGAACATAATTGTGATATAATTGTTGACAAATGGATAAGATAGAACGTATTAAGATTTTGCTCAAAGATATTGGCATGCCTGTAAGGCAGCAAGCTGATATATGTGCGTTGACTATTCTTGCTATGGCCAACCTTAAAAAGACTACTAAATGGAGTGGGGCGTCAAATGAATGGAATCGCATACATGACATCATTACGTTTGTCAATAAGAATTATGGTGTGAGCTATGCAGAAAATTCTCGTGAAACATTTCGAAAACAAGCGCTTCATCATTTTCGTTCAGCAGCAATTGTAGAAGATAATAGTAAAGCTACTAATAGTCCTGACTATCGCTATCGGTTAACTGATGAGTTTGTTGAAATCTTACGCAATTGTAACAAATCATCTGAGCCTTTGAATGATTTCAAAATGAACCATCATAGTCTGATTGAAATCTATGCTTCGAAGAGGAACTTGGAAAAAATGCCGGTTAAAATAAATGGTGAGGACTTTTCTTTCAGCAAAGGCAAGCATAACCAACTCCAAAAAGCTGTTATTGAAGAATTTGCTCCTCGATTTGCACCCAATGCAGAATGTTTATACGTTGGTGATACCATTCAAAAAGATCTTGTAAAACGAGATGAACGACTCAAGGAATTAGGATTTAAAATTACTATTCACGATAAAATGCCTGATGTTGTATTATATCGTGCAGATAAAGACTGGATTTATTTTATTGAGGCTGTAACGTCTGTAGGTCCTATGGACCCTAAACGTATTAGTGAGATTACGTCAATGACAAGTGAAGTTGAAGTCGGTAAAATCTTTGTTACCGCTTTTCTCGATTTTAAGACCTACAAGAAGTTCGCCAATCAACTAGCATGGGAAACAGAAATCTGGATTGCTGAAATGCCAGAGCACATGATTCACATGAACGGTGACAAATTCTTGGGACCAAGATAAGTGTGGGATTAAAAAACTTCTGACGTTTTTTCTTGAGTGAGCGTTTTGATAAAACATAGCTAGCTACATGATTGTTGATTTTTGAAACCAGATAAATCAATCTAATTATTATGAAAAAAATTATCCTAACAACAACTAATTCCGTAGAATTCGGAACAATTATTGAATATATGGGATTAATCCAAACATGTCTTATTCTTGGTAATAATGCTGTGTCTGAATTTATTTCTGGATTTACAGATTTGTTTGGAGGTTTTTCTAATACTCTCCGATCTAAATTTGATGAATTGTATGAAAATGCGTCTAAAGAAATAGAAGATAAAGCTAGAAAAAAAGGGGCTGATGCCGTAGTCGGTATGAAAGTTGATTTTGAAGAACTTGCTGGTAAAGGTAAGTCTATGTTCATGATTTCTATTGTAGGCACAGCGGTGAAAGTGAAATTTGATTCGGAAGCTGATGAGGATAAGTATTCAAATGAAGAGTTATATGTCAATAATACTGCATTGAATTTTGAGTTGACTAAAGATGAAATCTTAAGAAAACTTAATGATTTGGAGAAACGAAACATGTCAACCGTGGAAGAGTGGAACCCTTATCTTACTGATGAACAGTGGAATTTCATACTTTCGTATTCTCTGCCTGAATATGCTGAAAGATTATCAGATTTATATAATGCCCCAAAACCTTCTGATACAACACAGGAGAACTATCCAAGATATATCGCTACTTTAGAAATAGAAGATGCCAAGGATATTGTTTATGGGAATATTCAAAATGCACTCAATGTAGATAACGTAGATGCTGAAAAAATTAAAAAATATAAATCTATCATTAAACAACTTAATCTTTTTGATGCAAAACGGTTAATCGGTATTTTAAACTCTGATGGTATTGATATTAATAGTTTGACACCATTATTGACATTGGACAAGGACATATATAGAGAATCAGATTTAAAAGATATGGAGGAACTTTTGTCTATTTTTGATAATTTAAAAGACAAAGGAAGAAAAGAAGAGGTAAAAGGTGGTCTTTTTTCTAAAGCTTCAAAAATTAAATTTATCTGTCCAAATGGACATGCAAATAATGAAGAAGTCGAATATTGTGAAACTTGTTATTTGAACATTAAAGGATTAACAATAACGACGGTTAAAGAAATTGAAAATTATAGAAAAAAAGTGCTGACACTGAGGACGCTGATGTCTAATCTGAAATAATTATTATGAATAGATTATTTTATAAATTCTTATTTATCTCAATAGGGGTATTCGGATTCAATAATTCTATGGCTCAAGTCGAAATGTTTGATGAGAGTATCCAAGTTAAAGAAGAACCAAAAGTCTTGCCGTATGACAGTCTTACTAATATGCGGACATTGAGATACGGAACTAAAGATAAATTCAGTTTTACTTTCGACCATCTTGTTGGGCAAACACTATTGTATTTAGGCGATCCTTATGTCACTGGACGAAATAGGGGAGGTTTTAAAGTCGGTTCATATTATAAAGTTGTAGGAACACTGCCAGAAGATGTGGGAAAAGGACTTTATGGAAGAATGATTCTGGAGGATACTCTGACGCATCATAAAAAAGAAGAGGGAGATTTGTCCTGTGACAAGTTTAATTATCAGTGGCTTGTTGTTGGGCATTACGAAAAAATGAAAGCTTTATATGTGAATAAAGATTTTGTGTATGTTGGGACTAAAGACGTTTATCTTCAATATGAATGGGAAAAAGCAAATCATCTTATAAATCTTAAAACAGATACTGTAACCAAAAACATTAAAGAGGGAACAGTGTGGAAATGTGTTGGAGTACAAGCTAAAGCAAGAAAACGGTCAGATGATATGGATATAGATAAAAGAAGTCCAATTGTATTGATTTTCGACAATTCACAATATGGTAAGCACTATTGCTATCTTGAAGATAACACGGGAAAACCATATCATTCTTTCCTGGATGAGAAAAAACCTTTGGTCTGTGGACGATTTCTGTTGAAATCTTATTATGATAATATCACAAAGATAGCCGCCACAGACAAAGCAAGACGAAAAACTGTACTCACTAAGAAATATGGAGCAGCTAATGCAGTTTTGATTTTAGAAGGTAAAGTTAGGCTTGGAATGACTAAAAAAATGTGTGAAGAAGCATGGGGACATCCTTATTCCAAAAATAAATCCATAGGCTCATGGGGAATTCATGAACAATGGATTTATGGAAATAGTTATTTGTATTTTGAAGGCGATAAACTCACTTCAATACAAAACTAAGAATGTCTCAATATAGTAATAATGAAAAAATAAGTTGCCTCAATTTGTACATGTCAAAATGAGGTAAGTTGTTTTTTTTATTGTTACATAATAAGATTATGAGGGATTATGGCCTTAATGTATGAATATAGTTCAAAGTCTATTCCACACTGTCAAAGCCGAATTTCATGTCACCGATTTGGATCACCAACTTTTCATTGGTAAGCGAGAAAATCTTGAAGTCGCGGAAATAATCACTCATCGCACCGATGCTGGCCAAGTCAGAATCGTTCATTGAGCGGACCTGACTCTCTATCATGCTCACGATTGCCTTTCGGCTTTCTTCGTCTGCGCTCATCAACTGGTTTAACTCAGGGTCAAGCAGGTTCAACGTAGTGATTTTCAATTCTGTTGCCTCTTTGTCGAAAGTGGCGGTCACTTCGTCCTCTGTCACATCGTACGTTCCAGGAATACCTACCACCATGCCTATCGTGCCCACGTCGCTGTCCTCACTCATGATGTGGAAGGCGATGGTCATCTTTTCTTCCTTGAAATTCAGGAACATGTCCATGCTCGTCTCTTCATCATCAAGCTCAAACACTTCCTTGAATTCTTTGTCCGCCATCCACGTGCCGTCAAGCTGTTGGGCAGACAGACTCACTGCGAAAGGCAGCAAGCATAAAAGTAAATAAAATCTTTTCATAGCAGTTAGTAGTTATTTAGTTAGTAATTCAATATGTCCTTGTCTGATCCTGTCACTCAGTTTGGGGCATTGCGTTGTGATTCCTTAATGAAGAAATCGGTCATGGCCTTGAAAGTCTGCTCGTTGAATGTCACAGGACCATGCTGACCATCGGGAACACTGATGAACGATTCCAACTTTCCGTGTTCCTTAAGCACTGCGGAGAAGTATTCACTCTGGCAATGAGGGACCACAGTGTCGGCTTCACCGTGAATCACAAGGAAACGGGGAGTTTCATCGGTCACGTAGTTGATAGGGCTGACCAAGTTCACCAGCTCTGGATGCTCTGCGGGAGCGCCACCAATCAAGGCGGCCTCAGGGGAATTGGCGTCTTTCACGCGGGAGCAATCCTCCATTCTTGCCATGTCAACTGGTCCGAACCAATCTACCACTGCGTCAACACGGCTGCTCCGATCCAAATTGCCTCCGACGTTGCCCTCGAGATCAACTTTCACCGCTCCTACAGTCTTTTCCTTCAATCCATTTGTCACACCGGCAAGCGACGACAGATGACCTCCTGAGGAGAAGCCGGTGATGCCGACGAATGAGGTGTCAAGACCATATTCTTCGGCATGGGCGCGGATATATCGGATGGCACCTTTCACATCTTGTATCTGAGAAGGGAAAGGCGCGTCACCACTCGAGCGGTGATTGATGCACACAACGGCAAAGCCTGCGTCGTAGAGGGGCTTGCCAACCGACATGAACGTCATTCCTTTCATGTTGTTCGAAAACCAGGCGCTGCCGTATATGGCTATCACCACTTTCGGTTTTGTCTGGAGGTTCTTTGGTATATAAATATCCAAACGATGGGCTTCAAGGTCATCGCCGGCATAATTCTCGTCTTTGTAATCGGCGACCTGAGATGGTTGGCCAAAACCTGGCATCTGGGCACTGCTTAGGAGAAAGAGGCTTGATAAAAACGTCAGTATGAGGATTCTTTTCATAATATTGTAGTCTTAGGATGTTCACAAATTTAATGATTTTCAAAATGGATTCCAAATCTTTCTGATGAAATTTTTAAGGCGATTCAAAAAATCATTTGCTTAAATTTGAAATATTCTGAACATGATTTTTTTGAACCGCCTTGTTTTTCCCATTTATTTGGACCATACTTTCTTTACGCTGCCGTCACCATAACGGACAATGTTCAGACCTGGCTGAAGAGTAGTCTGACGGATGCCGCCAATCGAGAATATCTCACTGACAGACTGGCCTTGCCCGTCCAGCACTGTGCTTTCTATGCCCGTCGGGGCCTCGGTCTCACCATCCATCGACAAGAATATCTTGTTCGGATATATCGCCGTGCCACCGTCGGTCTGGAAGCCTAACATGAAGATATGGCTCGGATCAATGGTTTTGCCATCTGTGGTCTTCATCGAGCGCAAGTCCACAACGATATTCTTCGATGCACCGATTGTCTGCGTATAGCATGGATTCAGGTAGTCGTCGGTGTCGTAGATGCGAAGCACTGGATTACAGGTGGCGCTACGGCGGAAACTCATTACCAGATAGTTGTAGCCCGACAAGTCAATGCCTTTATGATAGCGCCACCCACCGAAGTTGCCGCGGTCAGTGCTCGTGAAACTGGCGATGCCGCCCGTGTTTTTAAACGTGCCCTGAAGGTAGAGCGATGGATTGAAGGCGCCTTCTGTCAATGGGAAAAAACCTTCTGTCGTGTCGAAATCTATCTCTTTATGAACATCCAGCAATGTGAGCATCTTCTGGGCATAACGTTTGCCAATCATTCGGTAGCCCTCGGCGGTGAAGTGAAGACCGTCGGATGCGCCTGGACAGGCGGTGGAAGGAATCACATGGGAGTTCGGAATCACGCTGGAGGTCTTGGCAATCACATTGTTGTGTCCCCAGCAAACACCACCTTGCGACTGAGCCAGCAACTCGCCAATCAGCAGAGGGGTTTCTTCCTCTTCAAGACCCAACTCATTCAGCAGGCGGATATAAACGCGCTTCACTTTCACCGGCCAATCGGCTTGACCGTTGTTTGAACAGCCCTGGTGGAGAAGGATACCTTTGATCACACCCACTTTCTGAGCTTTCTTAGCCATGTTCACCAACACGCGGAAAGGATTGTTTCCGTATTCTGCGCAGTAGCTTTTGAACCAGCTTTCTGAACCGGATATCACGCTTGCGCATTTGTCTTCGTCAAACAACTCTATTGAGCAACCGCCAACTGCCACATTTATTACTCCCACTTTCACCTCCTCAGGAAGATTTGCCACCATTCGGCGACCAAAGTAGTCGGCTGGAGTCAGACCGGTGTAGTCACGACAGAGTGGGGGATAGGCCGTGTACCATTCACCCTTCTTGCGATTGGACGAACTCATATCTACGGCGGCAAGCATCTTGAAGCGTGGGTCAACATACTCGCGGTCCTGGGCCTCAATCTTGGCGTTGCCTTCCATGTTCGACTGGCCGAAACAAAGGTATATGTGGAAGTTGGGATCAAATGTTGTCGGTTGGTCTGTTTCACCACCGTTCACCACCTTCGTCAGGTTAGCTACGGCTTTCTCGAAATAATTCACGTAGGTGTTCAGCATCGATATGGCTTTGGTCATCGTGCCCTCATCGGTCACATTCTCTGGTGAATAACGTTCCAGCGCATTGGCCAACGTGGTGTACACCACCTTCGAAGTGGCTTCGGGGGTGTCTTTCCATTCGGAAACCAAGTCGCTGGCTTTCTGATAGATGGATTGGTATTGCTCTTCAAGGGTCTGGAAACTGAAACGCTTGCAGAAATTCCAAATCTCACGGGCATTGCCATCCATCGGCCAGTGACCACCGTTGTTGTAAGAGAACAACTCAACCTCGCTGCCGTCAGTACCACCGCTCCACACTTCCTTGTCGCCGTCGTACCAGATGTTTGGAATCGTTTTGTAGCCTGATGTCTTTTTGTAATTCTTGTACTTGTTCATCTTGGCCATGTTCTCCACATAACTGTGGATGTTGTATTGGGTGTAGTTGAACACATCGTCACCGTATGCATGACAGTGTATCAGATTCACTGGCTTCTTGCAGTTCTTCCAAGGCTCTTCGCTGAACTGAACACCGCTAGTTGGGGCGAAGGCCGTGATTTTGTCCTGAACATTTGCCATGCAGTGGTACATCAGCATCGAGCCCATTGAGAATCCTGACCAATACACGCGGTTTTTGTCTATCTGATAACGGCTGTACATCTCATCAATCGTCTTTGTCACGAAATTCTGGTCTTTCGTTCCGCCGATGTCCCATGTGCTCCCGTCGCTGCGAAGATAGGTCACCACAAACTGGGCCGTATCTAACAAGTTGTAGAACTTGTCGCCGTCGAACTGATATTCAGGACTCTGGTTCATACCGTGGGTCACGATCATCAACGGAATGTTTTTGTTCACCGTATTTGGGGTGAACACAACCATGTTTCGGCTTTGGCCGTTCACAATGATGTCAAGACTTTCTTTCTTGTAAGCGCTTGCCGTCAGCACCGACAGCAGACAAAGGGTCATTAAGGATAAAAAAAGACGTTTCATTTGATAAGTTGTTAGTTTTATGCAAATTTACACCTTTATTATATTTTAAATTTTTGTTTATGTAACACGTTCTTGCAATTTTGACACCTTCAAATGTATATTCCCTTATTCGCAATAATGTCACGAGCGAAAAATCATAATAAATGAGTATTGATGGGCCTGTTTGTTTTTGCTAACTTTGCAAGCGATTTCAAATAATACATCTTGTACTGTTTTTATTATTTATGAGTAAATGGATTATGACGACGGCGTTTGCCGTCTTGGCGGCCACAAACGTGATGGCTGAGAATGGTAAGGAGATTGCACCGGATGACACAGCACATGTGTATGACCTCGATGAGATTGTGGTGGTAACACAGACTAAAGAGTATCAAACGCTGCGACAGCAACCTGTCAGTTCTAATGTCTTTACAAATGACGAACTGACCAGGCTCTCAATTAGAGATTTAAAGCAATTGTCGGATTATGTTCCGGCTTTCGTCATGCCTGATTATGGACCAAGGTTCACGTCTTCTATCTATGTCAGGGGTATCGGGTCACGTATCAACAGCCCATCGATGGGAGTATATGTTGATGACATTCCGTTGATGAACAAAAGTGCGTTCAACTCCCACACCTATCAGCTCGACCGCGTAGATGTGCTCCGGGGACCACAGGGAACGCTCTATGGTATCAACACCGAAGGTGGACTCGTTCGTCAATACACCAAGAACCCGATGAATTATCAGGGTACGGACGTTAATCTTGGCATAGGCACACATTTCTACAGAAATACCGAAGTGGCGCATTATGCCAAAATCAACGACAAACTGGCACTCTCGGTGGCTGGGTTCTATGATGGAACGAACGGATTTCACAAGAATCAGCTGACTGGAGAGAGAGCTGACGACATGAACGAGGCAGGAGGCCGGTTCCGACTTGTGTTCCGACCAAATGACCGCTTTTCTCTCGACTGGATCAACGATTATCAGTTCGTCAATCAGAAAGCATATCCTTACGGAGTGCTTGACTTGGAAACTATGAAGGTGGTGACTGAGCCAAACCAGGACACGCAAAGCAAATACAAGCGCAACATGTTCAACACCGGACTTGCGCTCAAATATCAGGCAAATGGATTTGATTTCCATTCCAACACCAGCTACCAGTTCCTGCGCGACCGTCTGCTCATGGATAACGACTACAGCGATATCGATTTCATCGTGGTTGACCAAAAACAACGCAGCCATGCCATCACGCAGGAGTTCTCATTCAAAAGCAGCACACCGGGAAGATGGCATTGGACTGCAGGTGTCTTCGGATCTTATCAATGGCTCAAGACTGTGGCGCCTAACACGTTTGGTTCGGCTTTTGGGCAGATGATGAAGAAAACCATGCATTTGGACGCTGCTGAAGCTGGAATATACAATGCCATGCTCGCCTCCATGATGAAAAGAATGACAGAGGAACAGGCAAAAGCAACCATTGAAAGGGCTGGAGGCGTGAACATCGGTGTGCAGATGCTGGTGCCATGCGTGTTCCAAACTCCGCAGTTCAATCTTGGTGTATATCATGAGTCCAATTTTGACATCACTGACCAACTCACAGCTACCCTCGGACTCCGATATGACTATACCCAATCCAAAATCAACTACGACACCACTGGCGATTTTGCCATCAAGTTCAGTATCATGGGACAAGATGCGGCGGCAAGGGTCCTTTCGCTTTATCAGCATGAGGAAAAAGCGGATTTCAACCAGCTGCTCCCTAAATTTGGATTGAAATACAGACTTGGAAATACGGGAAATGTTTATGCCACTGTGACGAAAGGCTACCGCGCAGGTGGATTTAATGTCCAAATGTTTGGAGACATCATCCAAAACGATATTCAGGCCAATGCAGCCACTATCATGGAAGCGGCTCAGGAGGCACAGACTTCCCACCAGGATGCTGAACGCACCATTACACCAACGGATGAGAAATACGCCGCTATCCTCGAGGGTATCAAGTTCAAGCCGGAGGAAAGCTGGAACTATGAGGCGGGAGCTCACCTCAACCTCTTTGGAAACAAGGTGCATGCAGATGTTTCCCTCTTCTATATGCAGATCTGTAATCAGCAACTTTCTGTCTTCACTGAGGATTATGGCTACGGAAGAAAGATGGTCAATGCAGGTAAGAGCTACAGCTGTGGTGCGGAAATCTCACTGCGTGGAAGTGTGCTCAACAACCGGCTCAATTGGGCGGCTAACTATGGATACACTCATGCGGCATTCAAGGAATACACCACAAAGGAAAGTGCCAGAGGGGAAGCCGTGGACTATAAGGACAACATCGTGCCGTTTGTGCCTGAACATACATTCTCAGCTCTCGCCGACTACAACTTCCCTGTCAATGGATGTGTAGTCAAGGGAGTCACTCTCGGAGCCAACGTGGCTGCGATGGGAAAAATCTACTGGGATGAGGCCAACACCTTTGACCAGAAGTTCTATGCCACACTTGGAGCTCACTGCGCTGTGGATTTCGGATTCTGCAAGGCCAACATCTGGGGACGTAACCTCACCGACACCAACTACAACACCTTCGCTTTCCTCAGCAAGGCTACTGGTCAGGCGGTCTATTCAGCACAGAAAGGCAACCCGATCCAATTTGGAGTGGACCTCAGCTTCCATTTCTAATATCGGGAAACTGGCACCATAGACTAATATTGGGGGGGATTTTTATCCCATGCAAGTAAGGATACCACAATCTGTTGGTATCCTTACTTTGCATTTGTGAACTTGCTGCTGGCATCTTTCATTTTTTTTCCATTTTTATTTTTGCTTATCCTATTTTTTTATAACTTTGCTTTTGGAATATGACAAATCTGCTGCTATGAGTGGAAATTGCAAATTGAACACGATGATTGGAATTGCCTCGCTGATGCATTTTCTTGTTGATGGATTATGCATCTGCGCGCTCTACCTCATGGTCAACAACTTTTGCATTGCCGAGGCATTTGCCGTTTTCATGACCTATAATGTACTGGCTTTTATGACACAGCCTTTTACTGGCATTTGGGTCGATAAGCTTCGGAATAAGCATCTGGTGCTTCTCGTGAGTTGCATCTCTCTCGCACTGGCTGTGTTGATGACAGCGTTGGTCGTTGCTCTTCCTCAGCTTCAGGTCTCCTTAACTGCTGTCATGTCTGTGTCGGTGCTCCTCGGTATGGGAAATTCCATGTTCCATGTATGGGGAGGGAAACAGACGGTCATCAAGAAAGGAAACGATATGAGGCACATCGGTGTTTTTGTCTCTACGGGTGCTCTCGGACTGGCTGTCGGTTTTGTACTCTGTTCATGGGCTTTGCTCTATATCTTCCTCCTTTCCATTTGTGTGCTCGGATTCATATTCGTCAAAATGGAGCTGGATATGAAGTTTGCCCAAATGACTGAAGTCAAGGGTAGTGAGTCTGATGTCAATGATCCTGAATCACCATCATGGGGAAAAGCTGTCGTTTGCTTGGCGATCATAGCTATTGCGTCGTTCGTGCTCTTCAGGTCATTCGTGGGAGAGTCTATCTCAAGCGGCATCCACAAGAACAACTTGCTCCTGATTCTTTTTGCCGCTGTGGCTATGGTTGGGAAAATGGCCGGTGGATGGATTGCCAGGTACAGTGGAATCGTATGGTCCACAGCCATCTTCATCCTTGGAGCCATGACCTGCTATTTCCTAAAGAGTGAGGGAATGACAACTGTCCTTATCGGACTTTTCCTCATCAATTGCACCATGCCTGTCACGCTCTATCTCGCCAACTGCCTGCTGAAAGAACGGGAAGGACTGGCTTTTGGAATTTTGGCTGCGGCACTTATACCAGGATATCTGCTGGCCAATTTTCTCTGAATATACCTGATTCGTGATACTGAACGATGCTTTTGAAACTGTTATTTACCCTTATTCCCACAATCCTCATCGAATTGGCTGTGTTGTGGTTGCTCAGGGAAAAACGAAGGAAGGTGCTGATGGCATCGGTCGCTATCAATGTGATGACCAATGTCCCGCTCAATCTCTACCTTCTCTACGTGGCGGGTGGAATCAGGGAAATCTTTGTAGGAGAAGTCATTGTGGTCGTGGTGGAAACACTGTGGTATCTCTGCTTTGTGAAGAACCTCAAACAGGCGTTTATCTACAGCCTCCTTTGCAATGCCATCAGTTTCCTTTTGGGAGTGTTGGTGCAGTTGATTGACCTTTATTGCAATATTGGTGTTTTTTATTAATCCTTATAATGTTGTTTTTTATTAACCCTTTAATACGCTTTGATTATGACCTTTCAACTCTTAGATGTCGCACCTATTGACGATTCTTACATCCGTCAGCAGGTACAAAAGCAACGTGAGCAGGAATATCAGAAATGGCTCAAGGAGCAGGAACTGATTAAGCAGGCGGAACAGGAGGAATATAATAAGTTGTCGCCGAAGGAGAAGAAACTGATGGAGAAGGCTGAGCGCATGGCTGAAAAAGCTCGGAAAAAGGCTGAGAAGGCTCAGCGTAAGGCTCGAGAAAAAGCTGAGAAAGCAAGGAAAAAGGCGGAACAGAAAGCCAAGAAGCAGTCCACCTCCTCCACCTACAGCCCGTTTTCAACCAAAGACAATGTGAATGAACTTTCCACGCAGCAGGGACAGACATTTACCACACAACCAGTTTCCAAGGCTGGATTCGGTTTTGATACCGATAATTCCTCCATGCTCCTATCTTCTATCATGATTGTCGGAGCAGCACTCCTCGTATGCGTAAGTGGTGCGTTGATTTATCGGAACAAGACGAATAAGCAGGATAAGTAAACGACTGTATTCTGTTATTAAACTAAGTGATGGACAAACGTGAGGACTTGACGTTTGTCCATCGCTTGCTTTTTTACGTTGTGACACCCTGACGTGACAATTGTGGACAAAAATGGACTTTCTGACCATCCTCCCTTGTCGGCATGCTTATTGCATTGATTATAGTGAAAGCCGAAGCGAAAGCGGAAGCAAAAAAGAATCGATGTTTAATATGTTTAACTTTAAAATATGAGGTGAGTCGAAAGACTTACCGAATAATCAGGAGGTATGAATTATGTTACCAGTAATGTTTAAAAACAGTTGGTTCCCAACAGTATTTGACGATTTTCTGAACACTGATTTGATGCCTCGTGCCAACACAACAGCACCTGCAGTCAATGTGAAGGAAGATGAGAAGGCATACACCATGGAAGTGGCAGCGCCTGGAATCAAGAAAGAGTTCTGCAGAGTCAACATCAACGAAGATGGAATCCTCTCTGTGGCGATAGAGAACAAGTTGGAGCACAAAGAGGGTGGTCACAAGCACCACTATCTCAGAAGAGAGTTCTCCTATTCCAACTATGAGCAAAACTATACGTTGCCGGAGGATGTTGAGAAAGACAAAATCTCAGCTAAGGTCGAGAACGGAATTTTGACCATCGTCATGCCTAAGCTTGAGAAAGAACAGAAGAAAGTGGCTAAAAACATCAATATCGCATGACATTCTTGTTTTGATGCGTGAACAAAAAGAGGTGGTACTGCACGTGCCACCTCTTTTTGTTCATATTGCTGGTTGATGGAATTTATTCCATGTTCTCATTGGGTTTTAAATGGTTCAAATACTGGAGGGATTCGGTTTTTTTTAGACCTTCCACACATTGGGGTGCAACGGTTCATCATTAAGTTCTGCTATATCATACCGACCTGCTTCAAGCGGTATAATCATTGTCTATCGTCATCAATGCGTCTTTCTTGACATCGGTCTGTACGTATGACATCCGCTTTCTCTATAGCCATGGGTATTCCTTCTGTCCTTATTCCTCGATGAGGGTGCCAAAGGCACGTGCTGCCACCTGCTTGTCGGCTCCACGCTCTTCCCTAATCTCATTACCGAACGTGCCCGGTCGATGATTCTCTGCACCCATGGGTGCCATTGGCTCATACAGTTCCGTGCCAGTCTCGCTGTCTGTGTCTCACTCCGCCAGTCTCATTCTCATGGGCTGAACCGTCAGCATACCGCCATCGGGCAGGAGATTCTCTTCGTCATCCTTATCGGCTTTCCTCGTCTGCTCTTCGGCTTTTCACTTTTTCGTGTTCTCACTCACCGCTCAATCTCGGGG